>CAUOQW010000462.1:0-3124 GCA_963506825.1 uncultured Cellvibrio sp. | reverse complement strand
TGGCTGAGCAATAAAAGCATATCAATGAGTATGTATATAAAAATCCAAATTCCATGGTTTCCTTTAAATCGAGGAATGGCGCCAATATGTTTAAAGAGTGGGGTGATTTTTTCATGAATTGCTGCTGCTTCATCTGCAGATAAAAATATGAAACCTAAACCCATTATTAGGAAAAAATACGGAGAGGGAAAGTGATGTTTATCAATAATGCGACTTTTAATTAAAAATGCCAGACCGATAAGGAAGAGCTGTATAGAAGAAAACCATGCCGGGAGGCTTCCTTCGCTATCTAAATCAAAAAGAGTTTTTAGGTACATTATCGATAAGTCGAAAAATGCGGTAAATCCGTAGATGATGGCGAAAAATATTTCAACAATAAGCAGCCCTATAAGAATTCTTTTTGCATCTTCTTTAATAGCTAAATTATAAATGTCCATTATCTATCCTTTATCACTATTGTTTTTAGTAAACAACCTGAGCTTAGAGTTTATTGCCTAACACCTAGTTCTCACACTTGCTTTTAATTAAAGGTATTTATTTTGTAACAGGCGCAGGCGGCTGCTTTTCAAAATGCGGAATACTTGGGTCAAGATATGCCCACTTGGGGGCGGATGAAGTCCAAATCAACGCATCAATTTTCACATCTTCCTGATTATCCAAAGTGCCCGCTCTCACAATTAAAATATGCGGGCGCACCTCCGCCAAGCTAAACACATGCACGCCACAGCTTGGGCAAAATTTTCTATGCATTTTGTTACCGCTATCTGCAGTGCTTTCAAAATTTTTTAGTTCGCCAGAAATAGTAACGGCATTGGTAGGAAACACCACATTAACCGTAGAGTTACCCGCCGCAAAATATTGGCAAGTGCGGCACCAGCAAGCGCGGGTCATCAAGGGTTTTGCGTTTGCTTCATAGCGAACTGCACCGCAGAGGCAGCCGCCGGTTAGCTTTTCCATAATCAATTCTCCGTAAATAATCTCCGCGTAAAACTAACTGTCAACGGTTTAGTCTCACCCTCGGGCACCACACTCACTTCAAATCGAATATCTTCTTCATTAGTGTGGCGATAAGGCGCTAAATAATAAGTCACGCTTGCGCCCTTATCCGTTTCTTTGATTTCTTTAAACTCAATTACTTTGGTTTGTTGCATTAGGTTAATGGCTTTTACAGAAACCTTTGCAGGCAGGCCTAAACTTGTTACACCGTTTTCAGTTTTGGTGAGGCTGATATTGACCAAGGCAATATCTTTGCTGCGGGTAAGTTTATGGATTTCAGCAATTTGGGATGGAACCATTTTGCTGTTGAAGACATTGTAGTGAACCCTATAGGCGCCAAACGTTTTCGAGGTTTGGATTTCTTTGGGTTGGTCAATTTGAGCGAATGCGGGGAGCGTTATGAATGTGCACAATATAAAACCGATAAGGTGTTTCATGTCATTTTCTCTATAGTGAATAATTAGCGGCGTTGTAATAAAACATAATAGCCAAGGACAGAGGGCGTATTGGTGTTGAAGCCGGAGGAGCTTGAGGTTCCAAAATCCCACCAGTCTTGTAAGCGCATTTCTGCTTGAATTAACGACCATACGCCGTTTTTGGTTTCATAGAGGCGAATTTCGCAGAGGTTCGCTTTGCATTGCAAAGATTCGATATTGAGAAATTTCTCGTAAGGGCTACTTAGAATGGCATCGGTAAGTTTATTTTGAATATTTCTATCCCAATCTTGTTGCTGGTTGGTTGCGGCGAAATCTTTGTATTTTTCTCTCAAGTCGCCATGTCTGTTTTTTAGCGACTGGTTGAAAGGAGCGGGTATGACTTTATCAATGTCTTCATCGCTAATTTCGTTGGGGTATTTATTGGCTGCAGTATTATTGGTGTCTGCAGCTACAGAACTGTTCGCAGCATGCGAGGCAGACGCAACTCCTGTGTTTGGTTCTGACGTTGTTTGAGCTTGCGATGAACTAGCTGACTGTTTTTGCTTTTCTGCGAATACCGCTTTCGCTGCTGCACTTAATTGCTCACTAGATACGGGAGTGTTTGTTGAAGAGGTTTCAACTGGCGCCGCGAGAGTGGGCGAGACTTGAGCTGTTTCTGATAGCGTTTCTGGGGATGTTTCGGTAGCGCTATGGGTGAAATAACCTGCAAAAAAAGCCAGCACTATGGCAGCAAGCCAGTAAATGTTTTTCATAATAATCCATTACCTTAACTAATATATTTTTGTAAGTTGGAAGGCGCTCGACAATTGCTCCTGCATTGTTCTACTACTTCACATCCATGTGATATCTGCTTTTCCAACCTACGTTATTACTTACTCAAATGATAAATCGCCGTTTCGCCAAAGAGATTTGGCATTACGTCTTTTAATAATTGTCCGGACGCCTCGTTGACTACTTGGCGATTAATGACTTTGATGTTTTTTTCACGACACAAAACTTCAAAATCTTTGAAGGTACAAAAGTGAATGTTGGGTGTGTCGTACCATTCGTAGGGCAGTAAATCCGATACGGGCATGCGCCCGCGAGTGGCTAAATGAAAGCGCGCTTTCCAATGACCAAAGTTGGGGAAGGTGACTATGCATTCTTTGCCTACGCGCAACATTTCATCCAACACTTTGTGTGGGAAGTGGAGCGTTTGTAGCGCTTGGGTCATAAGCACTGTATCAAAACTATTGTCTGCAAAGTTGCCGAGGCCGCGATCCAGGTTTTGTTCGATAACGTTTAAACCTTTATCGATGCAAATATTAATTTGCTCAGCATCAATTTCTAAGCCGTAGCCTTCGGTTTGTTTATTGTCGTGCAAAAATTTTAATAAGGTGCCATCGCCGCAACCCAAATCGAGAATGCGGCTGCCTTGTTTAATCCAGTGTTGAATTTCGTTTAAGTCGATACGCATTTTGTTTACTACTCCGTTGCAATGCCAGCGAGGTAGCGACCAAAAACTTGCTGGTAGCGTTCATCGGGTAAAAGGAAGGCATCGTGGCCGGATTTGGATTCAATTTCGGCGTAGGTGACGGCTTTGTTGGCGCCAATTAATGCGCTCACAATTTCGTGCGAGCGCTCAGGTGCAAAGCGCCAATCGGTGCTGAACGAAATTACTAAAAATTTGGCCTGCGCCAATTTAAATGCGG
>CAUOQW010000461.1:0-3125 GCA_963506825.1 uncultured Cellvibrio sp. | reverse complement strand
TCGGCAATTTCACCTGCCGTCATGGAGGCATCAGACAGGTACGCCAAAATTTGTCGACGAGGGGTTGAAGCCAGAGCCTCGAATACGCGATCTATGTTCATAATCTAGCTATTTCTCAAATATATATTTAACTAATTAGTTAATTAATGTATAAACTAGCACAACCTGCTGAACATTTCCAAGCAATAAATGCGGTAATCGCAATTAAGGGGGATATATGAATCTAACTGACACTACCCGCAACGAGGCTTGGCTGGTCTATGACGGCGAGTGCCCTGTCTGCAAGACCTACTGCAAGTACATTCGTATCCGAGAGGCTGTAGGTAATTTGCACCTTGTGGATGCCCGCCAACCTAGCGCATTAATGGATGAAATTACCGCCGCCAAATTGGATATCGACCAAGGCATGGTATTGAAGTTTAAGGAGGTGATTTATTACGGGCCAGATGCAATTCACATGCTCACACTCTTGAGTACACCCTCCGGATTGTTTAATCGTATTAATTATTATGTGTTTAGCACCAAAGTAGGCGCCAAGATTTTTTATCCGATAGGAAAAGCCTTTCGTACATTGTTGCTAAAGCTATTGAGGATAAAATATATCGAAAACCTAAAGAACCACGATATTTCCTCCACATAACAGCCTTGCGCCTGAGCGTGTGCGAACGTACATACCCACAAAAGTAGGCCGTGATATAAACAGATATTTATTCTGTTTGAGAAACAACTTATGGCTTTGCTAAAAAACGTTGGTGATTTCGCGCTTATTTTCCGCGATACATTCGTCCAATGGTTGGATAGAGATCCGTTTAGAAGCACAGCTGTAATTGCGTTTTATACAATTTTTTCTCTACCAGGCTTACTGGTTATTATCATCAATTTAGCCGGTTATTTTTATGGTCACGAAGCGGTCACCCGCCGTATCAGCTCAGAAATTGAAGGCATGATTGGCGGCAACACTGCCAAAGATATTGAAGCCATAATCGCCAATGCTAGTGTAAATCAAGATTTCACCTTTGCCTCTTTAATTGGTATTGCTACCTTAATCTTTGGTGCCACAGGCGTATTTTATCAATTACAACAAACGCTGAATTTAATATGGGAAGTAAAGCCAGAACCTAAACGTAAAATAATAAAAATGATTTTGGATCGCATATTTTCTTTCGGACTAATTCTAGCAGTAGGGTTTTTATTACAGGTGTCTCTCGTACTCTCCACCTTGCTGAGTTTACTGAGTGAATGGGTGGCTTTTTATTTTTCCGAGACTTTTAATATATTATTCCGCATTCTTGATTTTTCGTTATCGCTAAGTGTGGTGACTTTTTTATTTGCCGCCATTTTCAAATTTTTGCCAGACGCCAAAGTTCCTTGGCGCGACGTATGGATTGGCGCTTTTGTTACAGCTCTACTTTTTGTGGTTGCAAAATTAGCGCTGGGGTTTTATTTCGGACACAGCAACCCCGCCTCTGCCTATGGCGCGGCGGGTACGGTAATATTAATTATGCTGTGGGTTTCTTATGCAGGTTCGATAGTTTTATTCGGTGCAGAATTCACTCGCATCCACGCTGACCGCCGCGGTGACCACCCCAAGCCCTTGGAATTTGCGGTGTCTACCGCTGATTCAACAGCACCCGAAAATCAATCTGCCCCTCCCAACACTCATCAAGAATAAAATTTTCGCTTGGTCTCAGAGCAATGGAGATTTACACAATTGGCGGGTCAATTTCTCGGTCATAAATACGATGATTCGCTAGCGCCTTTTTAAATTCATCCAAAGCAGTACTGAGCGATCCCTCATCTGCAAAAATAAACGCAGGATCATTTATTCCATCGCCAAAAGTTAAGGGCACACCTGCCGCGGTAATCAATTGCTCCGCCGCACCTATAACCAAAATGGGTTTACAGTGGCGATATTGTTGCCGTACAAAATCCAACGCATTTGCATCTCTTAATAACGCCTGCACGGAACTCTCACCATCCGCAATCACAACAGCGTCATATAAAGCAGAGGGCCCAGCTTCAAGCGAAATTTCTATATCCAACCATTTGCCATCTGTGGTGGTGACTTTTCCTAGGCGAGAACCAACAATGCGAGGCACTGCACCGCCTGCTACAAGCTCTGCGTAAATAGATGAAACACCGGCAGCATCCACGCCATTTCCAACCAATATGGCCACACGACGCGTACTAATACCTTTCTGTCCGGGTCGCGACAATAAAGACAACGCAGGCGATGGCTCGTAAACGGAAATGGGTAATTTTGATGCTAACGGAGCAGCTGGGGGCAATTCAATTCCCAAACCATTAGCCACGCCTTCGGCCAGAATGGGATCTACATTGACCAGCAATGATACTACACGTTGGCGAATAGCGAGAAATTGAACGCGCGATAATTCAAAACGGAATGCTGCGATAATATGAAGTTGCTCAGAGACTGATTGGCTTTGCCAAAATAAACGCGCTTGCGAATAATGATCTGCAAATAATTCAGGCTTGCCGCGCACTTTGTCTTCAGCAATAGCTTCCGGGAAACTAGTGAAGCCCGAGATACCGGCTTGAAACGGACACCCCCCGGCTAATGAATTAGGCTCATAATTAACACGACCGCGATGAATTGCTTGACGATGTAATCCATCGCGCTGATTGTTGAACACGGGTGCAATCGGTGAGTTGATGGGAATTTCGTGGAAATTAGGCCCGCCCAAACGCGTTAGCTGCGTATCCAAATAAGAATGAATACGGCCTTGCAATAAAGGATCGTTGCTAAAATCAATGCCGGGTACAATGTGCGCGGTACAAAATGCTACCTGCTCTGTCTCTGCAAAAAAATTATCCGGGTTGCGATTCAATGTCATTTTTCCCACGCGAGTAATTGGTACCAATTCTTCTGGAACAATTTTGGTGGGATCTAACACATCGAATGGAAAATCATTCGCTTGCTCTTCAGAAAATATTTGCAAGCCTAATTCCCATTCAGGAAATTCGCCAGCCTCAATAGCTTCCCATAAATCGCGACGATGGAAGTCTGGGTCAGCGCCGCTGATTTTTACGGCTTCATCCCACACTAAGGAATGGGTACCAGCAAGCGGCGTCCAATGGAATTTACAGAAAAGTGATTCGCCTTC
>CAUOQW010000460.1:0-3134 GCA_963506825.1 uncultured Cellvibrio sp. | reverse complement strand
ACTGGGTGCCATGTTGAAACATGCGGGCATGCCTTTGGCGTTGGATGTGCGCCCGGTGGATATTAATGAAAGCAGTGCGCCCGCGGTGCAGGCCGATGATTTGGTGACTGCCGAGCGCGAGCAGTGGCCGGACACCTTGGTCACCCAAACCTTGGCGCAGCATTCACAGTTTGTGAACAAGCCAGTATTTGGCCGTTTGGCGGATCGCAAAACCCAAAAAGAATTGATCGACTCACTCGGTATAGCTACCGCGCCCTGGCGCAATGTAGCCAATGACATTAACGCCAACGAATTGCGTAACCAGCTCGGTGAGCGCGTGCTCTTAAAGCGCCGCACTGGCGGTTACGATGGCAAAGGTCAGCACTGGATTCGCACTCAAGACGATCAAGTACCCGCCGATTGGCAGGGCTATGCGATTGCAGAGCAGGCAATTAACTTTGATGAAGAAGTATCTCTGGTGGGCGTGCGCAACCGCGCCGGTGAATGCGTGTTTTATCCGCTGACACTTAACCTGCATTTGAACGGTATTCTCTACGCCTCGGTTGCACCACTCACGCGCTTGCAAGCGCTGCAAAGCCAAGCGGAAACCATGCTCGGCAAATTACTTAATGAATTAGATTATGTGGGCGTTATGGCGATGGAATGTTTCCGCGTTGGCGACCAACTAATGATTAACGAATTAGCACCGCGCGTGCACAACAGCGGCCACTGGACGCAAGCGGGCGCGAGCATTAGCCAATTTGAATATCACCTGCGCGCCGTTGCCGATATGGCGATTCCCAAAGCGCAAATTCTTGGCATCAATGTAATGATCAATTTGATTGGCACCGAGTACAACGCCAAGTGGTTGAGCTTGCCGGTCGCGCAAACCTATTGGTACGGCAAAGATGTTTTACCGGGCCGCAAGGTTGGTCACATCAATTTAGTGAGCAAAGATGCGCAAGAGCTTTGCGCAACTCTACAACAACTCCAACCACTTTTACCCGAGCAATACTATAAAGAGGCGATAGCGTGGAGCCTTAAGGCACTGAGCTAAAACCTCAAAGTACTAGAAGACAGTGCGCGAAATAAAATAGACTAAAGCCAAGGCCAACAACCTTGGCTTTCTTGTTTCTAACACTCAGGTAAGGAGTCGCACCGTGTACAGATTACATATCGCCAACAAAAACTATTCATCTTGGTCGCTGCGGCCGTGGCTGGTTTTATCCGCATTTAATATTCCCTTCGAAGAAAAAATTCATCCCTTTCCTGAAAATGGCGTGTGGGATTTGTATCGCACTTTTTCACCCAGCGGCAAAGTACCCTGCCTGCAAGATGGCGAATTGGTGGTGTGGGATTCATTGGCGATTATTGAATACCTCGCAGAGCAATATCCACACATCTGGCCTAGCGATAAAACTGCGCGCGCATGGGCGCGTTGTGCGGCGGCAGAAATGCACTCCGGCTTTCAAACCTTGCGCAATAATTGTGGTATGAGTTGCGGAATGCGCATTCAGTTACACACAATATCGCCCGCGCTGCAAAAAGATATTACGCGTATTGATGAATTGTGGAACGAGGGTTTAGTTAAATTTGGCGGGCCATTTTTAGCAGGCGAGAAATTTAGCGCGGTAGATGCATTTTTCGCTCCCGTTGTTTTTCGTGCCCAAACTTATCAATTACCTATGTGCATAAGCGCGAGCAATTATATAGACACTATCCTAGCCTTACCCGCTATGCGCGCATGGTATGACGCAGCATTGCTTGAAACATGGCGTGAACCGGCTCATGAACAAGAAGTATTGGATGCAGGAGTATCAGTGGCCGATTTACGCCAAGTTTAACTTTCTACGTTTCAAAAATAAAAACGCCGTGCTGAGTTAATTCAACACGGCGTTTTTTATAGTGCAGCTTTACGTAAAGCACACTTACAAAATCCACACTTCCACACGGCGATTAATATTTCTCCCTTCTTCGGTATTGCTCGCCGCCAATGGTGCGGCATCGCCCACACCTTTAGCGACTAGCGGATAAATACCACGCTGAATTAATTGCTGCTCTACCACCTTAGCGCGGCGCTCAGATAATTCTTTGCCTTTACCTGCATCGCCTTCGCTATCTGAAAAGCCAAAGAGTTGCACACGCTTGGGCGCATTCACTTCTACATAGCGGGCTACGCGGTCCAAGTCATTGAGCGATTTAGTATCCAACTCGTCGCTGCCACTTTTAAAACGGAAATTAATGGATAAGCGTTCTGAGCGCGCTGTGAGGTCACGCATATCAGCTGGGTAAAAATCATTTTCAAAGGGTTTACCCAACTTAATATTTTGCGATACAAAACCTACATCCTCCACAATCGATTGGCCGCGCTCGGTGACCACAAAACGAATAAATTCTTTCGCTTCAATATTAGGATTCAGTTGCGGCGTGTAGAAAAACAAACGGCGTGAAAGCGGATAGTCTTCGGTACCCACCGTAAAGTGCGTAGGCATAATCGCTTTGTTATGGTCAGATGAAGCCACCGCCATTAATTTTGCATGGCGCACATAGGGCAAACCGATAAAACCAATAGAACCGGCTTCACGCGCTACCGAATCTGATAATTCGCTACTGGATTCAACGCGAATAGCTGATTCAGACAGTTTTGCTTTGCGGGTTTCTAACACCAAACTTTTAAAGGTATCCCAGGTGCCCGATTTTTCATCGCGCGCATAAACTTTTATGGCTAGATCTTTACCACCTAATTGCGACCAGTTGGTAAACTCACCAGAGAAAATTGCTACCAACTGATCCAGAGTTAAGCTGGATAAACTATTACTCGGCGATGTAATAATTGCCAAGCCATCCAAGCCCAATACATGTTCGCTACCGGGTAGCGTGAGATCACCGGTACTGGCGATCAATTCTTCGCGCTCTTTTTCTTTAATGCGGCGCGATGACATACCCATATCCGTTTCATTTTTTAATAGGCCAGTGAACGCAGTGCCCGAACCATGAGCTGCCAATTCGATATATTCAACGCGGCCGTTAATCTCACCTGAAATCACTTTCTCATTAGGTGATGCTTGGCTTAGCTCGGTGCGAACATTATTTGCGCCTTGGCTCATTAAATAAGCTTCAATTAAACGCGGTGCTAATTTTTCACCCACGGTATT
>CAUOQW010000459.1:0-3136 GCA_963506825.1 uncultured Cellvibrio sp. | reverse complement strand
TTATTTGTTCTCCTAAAATAAATGTTACTTTTGCAAACCCTTCCGACAGCATTTATATAGCAATTTCTGGTCATGCTGAAGTTATTAAATTCAAAGAAAAAGCAGCAGAACTTTGGAATCCAGCAGTAGCCGCATGGTTTCCCGATGGTTTGGATGACCCACATCTTTCACTTATAAAACTCTCTATCTACAGCGCAGAATATTGGGATTCTCACACTAATAAAATGATGCAAATTTTTGCTATTGCCAAAGCGGCAATTATTGGTGAACCGCCTATAGATATTAGTCAGCATCAGCGAATCGATTTTAAATAATGAGCAATGGTGAGATGTTTTCACGGGAGGCATGCGATGTCTGAAACAACACAAAATGCAATTTTTGCACGTGAAGTGCAGCGTAAGCTTGATGATGTTATAGATTGGATTCTTGAAAATGTACCCAACAAAAAAACCACTTTAACTCGCAGTGATTTTTTAGAAGCACGTCAATCTATTTGCAGTATTGCTAGCGGCATTACCAATCTTAATCATATTGAGCCGGAACCAGCAGAAGGCGGTGCTCAGTATATCAATGACAATCCAGCACCTTGGCCTTAAATATTAAGCTCTAGGATTAGCCTTGTAATGAGGCTAAGGATTCGTTTAATCGTGGAGTTCTATGTCTTCAAAATTAATGCGTCATCATAAATTTTTTACCGTATTTATCGCTTTAGTTCTGATTTTATTAATTGTACTAGCAGGCATAGTGATTTTTGCCGAACCAATTATTAAATCATTAACTGAGCGCACTGGCCGAGACAAGCTTGGCCGCGAATTGGTTATTGATGGCGACTTCGATATTGATTGGCACTGGCGTTATACGCAGGTGCGTGCAGAAAAAATTCGCCTATCCAACGCACCTAGCTACCCCGAAGCCAATATGATGACTATCGAACGTTTAGACTTTAGTTTTAAACCATTAAAGTTGCTTTTGGGAACCTTGGAGTTTGGCGATATTGTTGTTGACAGCCCTTATCTCGTGTTAGAAAAAAAATCTGCTGAAAATAATAATTGGAATTTTCCTATCTTCTCCGAAGCTGCGGTTGTGAGTAAAACAGCCTTCCCAGAAGATCGATATGATTTCCCCATATTTAAATCGCTAGCCTTAAAAGCAGGCCATTTTATTTATCGCGATGCCGTTAAAGGGATGAATCTCGATTTAAAATTAGACTCTGTAAGCGGGCAAGGCGAAGACAACAAATCAGACCAGGTAAAGGTTAATGCAGCGTCTGATAAAGCTTTCACAGTAGCTGGCACTGGTACTATGCAAGGACAAAAGTTTTCAGTGGAGGCTAAGGGTGGGGCACTAGAAACCTTGCGTGAGTCTGATCAAGATTATCCGCTAGCATTAAAAATTATTATGGGTCCAACTGAAATTGTTGTAGATGGTTCATTTAAAGATCCAATTAATTTAAGCGGGGTAAATGCATCGCTGAATATCTCTGGCCATAGCATGGCGGATTTATTTTATCTTACCGCAATTCCATTGCCTATTACGCCACCTTATACGTTAAGTGGGCGTCTTTCCAAAGCCGGTAAAGTTTGGAGTTATAACAATTTCAACGGGAAGGTGGGTGGGAGCGATTTGGCGGGAAATTTATCGTATGACACCGGTAGTGAACGGGGATTTTTAAAAGCAAACTTGATTTCTAATCTTATGGATATTCAAGATCTGGGTGGATTTATCGGTTTAGTCCCCTCTGGAAAAAATGCAGCACCCGAACAGCAAAAGCTAGCAGATGCGAGAAAGTCTAACCCGAAATTAATTCCTGATGTGCCATTGAAGTTAGAACGCTTACGAGCGACTGATCTTGATGTGACCTTAAAAGCAGCAAAGATTGTTGCACCTAACTTACCTTTTAAAGGTATGGAAATACGTTTTAAACTGAAAGACGGACTGCTCAATTTAGATCCGTTCAAAGTGGTACTGGCAGACGGTACTATCGACGGAAAAATTGAAATAGATGCTAATAAAGATGTTCCTCCCATGAAAATGAATTTAGGTTTACATAAATTAAGTTTGGGGCAATTTTTTAGCAATACGCGTTTTGCAAAAACAACGGAAGGTTTTTTTGGTGGAAAAATTGATTTAGCAGGCACGGGCTCTTCATTAGCTGATGTACTTTCCACCAGTAACGGTGAAGTAACTATTATTATGTCGGGAGGAAAAATTAGCTTGCTGCTAATTGAGGCATCGGATTTAGATATTGCACAGGCATTACCGCTTTTTCTGGGTAAAGATAAGTCCACCAAAATTCGTTGTGGCGTAACAGATTTTGATGTCAAAGATGGAATCTTAACATCCAAGGTTGTCGTGCTTGATACCAATGATTCAGTGCTGGTAGGAAAAGTTAATATTAATTTGCGGCAGGAATTAATCAGCGCAAAATTGGATGCAAAGCCAAAAGACTCCAGTATTTTTGCAGCGCAAATTCCTATTACTTTATCGGGTCAATTTAAATCGCCTTCAGTCGGTTTGGATGCGAAAAAAACGACTAGAAAAGGAACGGCTGCTGCAATTCTAAGCAGTCTCCTTGCTCCTTTTGCTGCAATCATCCCCTTTATCGAAATAGGTGATGCGGAAAACGTAGACTGCCGGGCACTTATCAGCGACGCGAAAAAATAAACTCATCAGGTTTTATCGCGCCTATCGCCAATAATAAGGGCAGGATTTCCCGCTACAATCTTAAACGGTTCCACATCGCGGGTAATTTGACTGCCCATACCCACCACCGCGTGTGCTTTAATTGTTACACCATCCACAACACCTACATTCGCACCCAACCATACATCCTCACCCATCCAAATGCCGCGGGATGTAGTTGGTTGTTCGCACACTAACTTATCCGCCAGCATGCCGTGATTGAATGCGTACAATTGGCAGTGAGCAGCAATGCGTGAATTATCGCCCACGTGTATACCCTTGCTGCCACCATCCATAGTGACATGGTGATTAATAGAGACATTTTTGCCCAGAGTAATCGGGCCATGTATAACGCAATCGGCGGCTATGTAGGAGTTATCGCCAATGATGATCGGGCGGCCGGGTTCAGCAAACAACTTTGCCTCCGGCGCTATAAAGCAATTCTCACCGATTT
>CAUOQW010000458.1:0-3139 GCA_963506825.1 uncultured Cellvibrio sp. | reverse complement strand
GAGGCAGCAGAAATTCTTGGCGATAAACAATTTGCGCAAAAAACTAAAGCTGTGTTGGAAAATTTGGATTCTGGCTTGCGTGTTGGCAAGTGGGGGCAATTGCAAGAATGGAAGCAGGATATTGATGACCCTAAAAATCAACATCGCCATGTATCACATTTGTTTGCATTGCATCCAGGTCATCAAATTGATGCGGCAGCTACCCCTGAGTTATTGCAAGCAGCACGAACTAGTTTAAATGCACGTGGCGATGGCGGTACAGGTTGGTCGCAAGCTTGGAAGGTGAATATGTGGGCGCGGTTATTAGATGGCGAGCGTGCGCATAAAGTGTTATCGGAACAATTAACGATTAGCACCTTACCGAATTTGTGGGACAACCATCCACCATTTCAAATTGATGGAAATTTTGGTGCAACGGCAGGTGTTGCGGAAATGTTGTTGCAAAGCCAAAACAATCGAATTCAATTGCTGCCTGCTTTATCAAGCAAATGGGTAAGTGGATCTGTGAAAGGTTTACGCGCACGTGGCGATTTAGTCGTGGATATGCGTTGGCAGAATCAAGAGTTACAAGAAGCTGTATTGCATGCGGGTCACACCGGTGAAATAACCTTAAAGAATTCCTTGTTGGCGAAATCATTTGCGCTGGTTGAAAAGTCCAGTGGAAAAGCTGTTGCCATAAAGTTGAACGGGGATAGCGGGACGTTTGCAGCACAGGGAGGTAAGGTTTATCTGCTCACAAAAAAAATATAAGCAGTTGAGTTATGCAATTCGTAGTTTGATTGTATGAATACCGCAATATTTTTTGATTTATGTAAGTGCGTTACCGCCACACACAATAATTAAGTGGCAAAAAATAGTTAGGGGTGGTTCTAATTTTTTAACTGGAGAAAGACAATGATAAGTAAAAATGAAAAAACATTTCTGAAAAAGAAATTACCGTTATACATCAAGATGGCTTCTAGCGTTTCGCTGGTTGTTGGTGCAATGGGTGTAGCAACTCATGCTTATGCACAAGATACCCAAGCAGCTAGCGGTGTCGAAGAGATTGTGGTTACTGGCCAACGCGCCAGTATTCAATCAGCACAGGCGCTCAAGAAAAACTCTAATGTCATCGTTGACTCTATTGTTGCAGAAGATATTGGTAAATTGCCAGATCGCAGTGTAACTGAAGCATTGCAGCGCGTTCCTGGTGTAACCGTGAATCGATATGACAATATGGGTGACCCAGAGCATTATTCTGGTCAAGGCAGTGGTGTTGCGGTGCGCGGTTTAAGTCAGGTTAGAGCTGAATTAAATGGCCGCGACATTTTCTCTGCAAATGATGGTCGCGGTTTGAGCTTTGAAGATGTACCTGCTGAATTAATGTATGGCGTTGATACTTACAAAAGTCCGTCAGCAGATATGATTGAAGGTGGTTTAGGCGGTACGGTAAATCTTCGTACACGTATGCCATTTGATCAGGCGGGGCAACTTGCTGGTGTAACTTTGAAGGCAAACTATGGCGATCAAATTAAAGAGACCAACGGCGAATATTCTGCAATTTACAGTAACCGTTGGGATACCGAACTAGGCGAATTCGGTTTCTTGGTTGATGTGTCTGCCTCTGATCTTTCTAGTCGAGCGGATAACGTTTATACGCGTGGATTTTTACCTCGCACCGATGTGGTTGCCAATAAAACAGTCTATGTGCCTAAGGGTGCTGACTGGCGTAGAAACGATTATGAACGCTCTCGCGAAGGTGCATATGCTGCACTTCAGTGGGCGCCAAATGATGAGTTGGAACTTTATGCAACCGTTTTCTCCAGTAAATACGATTCGCAGTGGAATGAAAATGCATTTTTCATTGACCAGTATGCAGGTCGTTGGACGCCAGTACCACCAACTCCCTCTGATTGGGTTTACGACGCTAATGGTGCCTTAGTATCGGGTACTACTACTACAGCGGACTCGAAAAATGGTATTTCTTTCGGTACCTCAACTCGTTTGTCGCACAGTATTACTGAGACAACTGATATTTCAGCGGGCGTTAAATGGTCTCCAGATGACCATTGGAATTTTGCGTTAGATTTACAGCACGTTGATTCCGATGCAAATCAAAAAGACTACACCTTGGGATTAATAGTATTCCCCAAGACAGTTAAATATTCCAATCTCAACTCATTGCCGGATATCTATGTGGATCCTGCTTATTTGGCAGATCATAAAAATTATAGTTTTGGTCAAATGATGACAATACCTAGGTTGAATGATGCAACTCAGGATGCCATTAAATTTGATGCTGAGTATAAAGTTGAAGATTCAATTATCAAATCTGTTAAAGCGGGTGTTCGTTTTACCGAGAAAAATGCAGTCAATCGTACACCTGCATCTGATACTTGGAAGGCAAATTATCAACCATGGCAAGTAGGTGATGAAAGCTGGAACGCTTTCCACAATGCTGACGAATTTACAAAAGTTTCAGCTGCAGGAGCAAGCAAAACACTCTATTTGAAATCTTTCTCTGACTTCCAGCGTGGCGATGTGAATGTGCCTGTATCGGCGCTTATGTATAACCCTGGTTTGTTAAATGACTTCAAAGGTACCACGGATTATTTAACGGCAAATAGTCCCGGCGGATGTTGTGCTTTTGATTGGTCACTGCTTGATCTTAAGTCTAGCAAAAACCAAAACGCGCAAGATGAGAAAACTGCATCTGCGTTTATCATGACTTCATTTGCATTCGAAGATCAGCCAATACCCGTTGATGGTAATGTGGGTGTGAGAGTTATAGAAACAGAAAATACTGCACATGGCTCTTTAACTCAAAGTGGTTTGCAATTGCCAGATGATCCAGCGACAACAGTTGTTGAAACAGATTATTTTGAGCGTGCCGCTTTAACTCCCTACGATGCTCAAAACAGTTATACCAACGTTTTGCCAAGCTTGAATTTGCGTTTCAAATTAACTGACGATGTTGCAATTCGCTTTGCAGCATCTAAAGCTATTTGGGCACCCAATTTTTCGGATTTGGCGGCTAGGATTACTGCGCAACCAAAACTCTTGCCAGGCCAATCTGCTACTAGAGATTTAGCTGCGTTAGAAAGCCGAATTTATCGTGAAATTACGATGGATACCAATCCCTATTTGGAGCCGATGAAAG
>CAUOQW010000457.1:0-3139 GCA_963506825.1 uncultured Cellvibrio sp. | reverse complement strand
TACTGTATATCTCATCCTAAGCTTTTTGGCGTTTCGGTATGTAACCGATGAGGAAAAGAAAAGTAAGGGGTATATTCTGCTACTGATGGATGTTTGGTGGCCTTTTTATTCGAGTTGTTATACTGCTGATGCGCGCAAAATTTGTATGATTGGAAAATTTTTATTTCCGATTATTGTTGGACTTTATATTTGGTATTTTGTAGTGGCTGTATGCTAGAAAAATTGAAAGTTGTGTTAACCGAGTGCTGCGTAGGGCGCATATGAAATTAATCACTCTAAAGAGCTTTGGTGCTCCTCATGAATTAGAGGTTGTCGAGGGCGAATCTCCAACTCCAAAATCAAATGAAGTTTTAATCCGCGTCCACGCCGCCGGTATCAATCGCCCCGATATTTTACAGCGCCAAGGTTTGTATCCCGCACCTGCGGATGCATCACCGATTCTAGGTTTAGAAGTGGCTGGCGAAATTGCCGAAATTGGTAAAGATGTAGTTGACTGGAAAATCGGCGGTAAAGTTTGCGCCTTGGTAAATGGCGGCGGTTACGCTGAATATGCGGTCGCGCCTGCCACACAATGCTTACCAATTCCTGATAATTTTTCATTTATTCAAGCCGCCGCTTTACCCGAAACTTTTTTCACTGTATGGCACAACCTGTTTCAACGCGCGCAATTAAAAGCTGGTGAGAGTTTATTAATTCACGGCGGCACTAGCGGAATAGGCACTACTGCAATTCAATTGACGATAGCGTTTGAGGTTAAAGTTTTTGCAACTGCAGGCTCAACAGAAAAATGCCAAACAATTGAATCACTCGGTGCGGTGGCGATTAATTATCGCGAACAGGATTTTGTAGCTGAAATTAAATCGCAAACCCAAGGGCTGGGCGTAAATGTTATTTTGGATATGGTCGGTGGCGATTATACCCAGCGCAATTTTTCCGCTGCCGCTAAAGACGGCCGCATAGTCAATATTGCCTTTTTAAATGGCAGCAAAACAGAATTGGATTTAATGCCTGTTATGATCAAGCGTCTAACTCTTACAGGCTCTACACTGCGTGCGCAATCGCCACAGTTTAAAGCGGTCATTGCGCAGGAATTAAAACAGCAGGTGTGGCCACTGTTAAACCAACAAAAAATAAAACCCATTATTGATTCGGTATTTCCATTCAACGAGGTTGCAAAAGCGCATGAGCGTATGGAATCAAGTGAACATATTGGGAAGATAGTATTAACGCTAGAGGATGACGATTCCCTACTTAATTAGTTATTAAATAAAAGCTTAAGTGAAGTCCTTATGAAAAATACTCGTCGCCCATTAGATGGCATTCGTGTTATTGAAATCGGCCAGCTGTTAGCAGGCCCTTTTGCAGGCTGCATGCTCGCGTACTTCGGCGCAGAAGTTATTAAAATCGAACCGCCAGAAGGTGACCCAATTCGCGGTTGGCGGGTGTTGGAAAACGGCACCTCGCATTGGTGGCGAAGTATTGGCCGCAATAAAAAAAGTATTACGCTCGATTTAAAAAAATCCGAAGGTCAAGCTATTGCTCGCCAGTTAATTGATTCTGCCGATGTAGTGATTGAAAATTTTCGTCCCGGTGTTATGGAAGCTTGGGGCTTGGGGCCGGATGAAATTAAAAAATCCAATCCCAAATTAGTTTATGCACGCATTTCTGGTTATGGCCAAACCGGGCCTTATGCGAGCAAACCGGGTTTTGCATCTGTATGCGAAGGCATGAGTGGCTTTCGCTATGTAAATGGTTTTGCGGATCAAGCGCCGGTGCGCCCAAATTTAAGTATTGGCGATACGATTTCTGGTATTCATGCCGCACTCGGTATTGCACTGGCATTGCTTGAGCGCGAAAGAAATAGCGAGGGTGATGGTCAAGTTGTGGACGTTGCGCTCTACGAATCTATGTTTAATTTAATGGAAGCGGTGGTGCCTGAATTTTCGGGTGCGGGTGTTATTCGTCAACCATCAGGCACGACTGTAACTGGCATTGTTCCCACTAATACCTATCGTTGTAAAAATAGAAAATATGTGGTGATTGGTGGTAATGGCGATTCTATTTTTCAGCGCCTTATGGAAACTGCTGGTCACCCGGAAATGGCGAATGATCCGCGTATGAGTAACAATGCTGGTCGCGTTATCCATGAAGCTGAAATTGATCACGCGTTGGCGGCTTGGTGTTTAAGTAAAGATTCAGAAGAAGTTTTGGAGTTGCTAGATAAAGCCCGTGTTCCCGCTGGTCCGATTTATAATGTGGAAGATATGTTTGCTGACCCGCATTTCAATGCGCGCGGTATGTTTGAGCAAGTTGAAATTAATGGCAAGCCGTTAAACATTCCTGCAATACTGCCAAAACTTTCTGAAACGCCGGGGCGCACAGATTGGCCGGGTGGTGATATTGGAAGTCATACACAGGATATTTTAAAAAATATTTTAAATTTATCTGTTACAGATATTGATCAATTAAAAGAAAAAGGCGTTATTTAATGATGAATTTAAAACCGGGTTTGTATCGTCACTACAAGGGTAATGACTACTATGTTTTTCAAGTGGCACACCATAGCGAAACGCGCGAGCCTTTGGCGGTTTATCAATGTCTATATGGCGATTATTCTTGGTGGGTGCGCCCATTAGGTATGTTTACCGAAACGGTAGAGATTGGTGGCGAGGCTATTCCGCGTTTTCAATTTGTACGCGAACTGTCGGTAGATGAAGTAATTGATCTTAGCAAGGGACTTGTTCGTGACTGATTTGGATTTACAAGCCACCGATGAAAAATACATGCGCCGCGCTATTGAATTGGCGGGGGAAGGCGAGCACTTAGGTGAAATTCCTGTTGGCGCGGTGATTGTATGTGGTGATGAAATTGTCGGAGAAGGTTTTAATCAGCCTATTAGCAGTCACGACCCCACCGCCCATGCAGAAGTTGTGGCATTGCGCGCAGCAGCTAATCGAATTCAAAATTATCGCGTAGTGGACTCAACACTTTATGTAACGCTTGAGCCATGCACTATGTGTGTAGGTGCTTTGATTCACGCTCGCGTTGCGCGTTTGGTATTTGGCACCACTGAACCCAAAGCCGGTGCAGTGGTAAGTCAATCGCAATTATTGGACGCCAGCTATTTTAACCATCGTAT
>CAUOQW010000456.1:0-3141 GCA_963506825.1 uncultured Cellvibrio sp. | reverse complement strand
CCCATTCGTCGCTATAACGACTTTTATAATCACCTTGCCATTAAACGCATTTTGCGCGGCGAGCCTGCGATTGAAATAGACAACGCGGCTTTAGCTACGCAGTTACAAGAACAATTAAATTTAGGCCGCCAAGCCTGCCGTTATTTAGAGCTTTGGTTGCAATCACAATTTATGGCGCAGCAGATTGATACTCTTCACACCGGCACAATCGCACTCGTAAACTCTAACGGCATAGGCGTGCGCTTGGATGATTTAGGCATTGAAGGCTACGCTATGCTCGCCCCACGCGATGGCGAGATAAAAGCACAATTCGATTCACGTCGCTTAAGCTTAACGATTGAAGGCCGCACTTATCGTTTAGATGAAAAAGTACATGTGCTGGTAAAAGAAGTGGATGTTGCTAAACGCAAAATTGCATTTGAAGTTGTGGATCAAGAAACTGCTGATCGTTTAAGTGCTTGGCTGTAAGAAGCTTGCATCCTAAGGTAATCCTCGCGAGACACGCCGTAAATACATCCTTGTAGGCTCGACGTCGGCATCCCTTCGCGATCCCGTCGCTTCGGGAAACTTCCCACATCCATGTGGGTCGTCCTGCACCGACGGTCTCGCAAGAATCACCTTAGGACGCAAACAGAGTTCATCGTTTGCGAGAGAAAAAGCATGAGCAAAAACTACTGGCTGTTCAAAGCCGAACCTCATATTTACGGCATTGAACATCTCAACGCCGCGCCGAAAAAAATTGGCCGCTGGGATGGTATTCGCAATTACCAAGCGCGCAATTTTTTGCGCGACCAAGTGGCCGTTGGCGATGAAGTTTTTATTTATCACAGCAGCTGCAAAAATGTCGGCATAGTCGGCACCGCAAAAGTTGTGAAAGCCGCCTACCCCGATCCCACTCAATTTAATCCAGAAAGCGATTACTACGACCCCAAATCCACACCTGAAAATCCGCGCTGGGTTTCAGTGGATATTCAAGTGACGCAAACCTTCCAGCAGCTTATTCCTCTAGCTAACATTAAAGCGCAGCCTGCACTAGAGAATATGGTGTTGATAAAACAAAGCCGCTTATCCACCCAACCAGTAACTAAAGCAGAATGGGATTTTATTCTGAATATGGTTTGAATTTTAAAGATAGCTTGAATCTTAAAGGTGATTTGAACCCTAAAGATGATTTCAACTCTAAAGAAGATTTGATTTCATCTATTAAGTTAAAAGGACGCTCATATGAAATTTATCGACTGCACTTACGAATTACACGCCCCCGAAATTCTCGCCATTTTTAACGACGCCATTCTAAACACCACAGCCCTCTGGGAATATAAAGCTCGCACACTGCAAACCATGCAAACTTGGTTTGCAACCAAAGCCGCTGGAAATTTCCCAGTTATTGGTGCGCTCGACGAAGCAGGCAAACTTATAGGCTTCGCCAGCTATGGCACCTTTCGCCCATGGGCCGCTTATAAATACAGCGTCGAACATTCCGTTTACATACGTTCTGATCAACAAGGAAAAGGCCTGGGTAAACTCTTTATGCATGAGCTAATAAAAAGTGCGAAAGCTCAAGGCTATCACACCATTATTGGAGCAATTGATTTGGATAATAAGGGTAGCATCGCACTACACGAAAAATTAGGTTTCACCCATTCAGGAACAATGAAACAAGCTGGTTATAAATTCGGGCGCTGGCTAGACTTTGCGTTTTATCAGTTGATATTGGAAACACCGAACAACCCCAATGAAAACTGAAATAAAAAAGCCGATCAATTGATCGGCTTTTTTATTATTAGATTAAATTAGGAAAACTTATTCCCACTCAATCGTCGCCGGTGGTTTGCTTGATACATCGTAGCAAACGCGCGATACGCCAGAGATTTCATTGATGATGCGGCCAGATACTTTTTCTAATAACTCGTAAGGCAAATGCGCCCAACGTGCGGTCATGAAGTCTACAGTTTCTACCGCGCGCAAGGAAATCACCCAAGAATAGCGGCGACCATCACCTACTACGCCTACTGATTTAACGGGTAAGAATACCGCGAAAGCTTGTGAGGTTTTGTGGTACCAACCAGACGCATGCAGTTCTTCTAAGAAAATTGCATCAGCTTCACGCAGAATATCGGCGTATTCTTTTTTCACTTCGCCGAGAATACGCACGCCCAAACCTGGGCCTGGAAATGGATGGCGGTAGACCATATCGTAGGGTAAACCTAATTCCAAACCGATTTTGCGCACTTCATCTTTAAACAATTCGCGTAGCGGCTCAACGAGTTTGAACGCCATATCATCTGGCAAACCACCTACATTATGGTGCGATTTAATCACGTGCGCTTTGCCGGTTTTAGCCGCAGCTGATTCGATGACGTCGGGATAAATGGTGCCTTGCGCTAACCATTTTACATCTTGCAATTTAGTCGCCTCTACATCGAACACATCGATAAAAGTACCACCAATAATTTTGCGTTTTTTCTCAGGGTCGTTTTCGCCTTTGAGATTATTCAAGAATTGATCTTGCGCATCTGCACGAATAACTTTTACACCCATATTTTTGGCGAACATATCCATGACTTGATCGCCTTCGTTTTTGCGCAACAAACCGTTGTCTACAAATACGCAGGTGAGTTGCGCGCCTATAGCTTTATGCAAAAGCGCGGCAACTACTGATGAATCTACACCGCCAGAAAGACCGAGCAATACTTTGTCTGTACCAACCAATGCGCGCACTTTGTTAATCGCATCTTCAACAATATTCGCTGGCGTCCAGAGCGATTCACAGCCACAAATAGTGGAAATGAAATGTTCGTATATGCGATGACCTTGCAAGGTGTGTGTTACTTCTGGATGGAATTGTACGCCGTAGAATTTTTTGGCTTCGTTAACCATACCGGCAATAGGGCATGACGGCGTTGATGCCAACAGCTCAAAGCCTGCTGGCATTTTGGTAACTTTGTCACCGTGGCTCATCCATACATCAAGCAATGCACTGCCATCAGCATCTACATGATCTTTAATATCTTTTAACAGCGCGCTTTCGCCGTGCACTTTAACTTGCGCATAACCAAACTCACGAATATTTGAACCTTCGACCAAACCGCCCATTTGCATGGCCATGGTTTGCATGCCGTAACAAATACCTAACCCTGG
>CAUOQW010000455.1:0-3143 GCA_963506825.1 uncultured Cellvibrio sp. | reverse complement strand
TTACCAGAAGATTGGTCTAGCCGTTTGAAAGACAACAGTGCTCCTTACACGTCAACCATCGTGTTCCTGGTGAAAAAAGGCAATCCAAAGAAAATTAAAGATTGGGATGATTTGGTGAAATCTGGCGTAGAAGTTATTACGCCAAACCCCAAAACATCGGGCGGTGCGCGCTGGAACTATTTGGCGGCGTGGGGCTACGCTAAAAAGAAATTGGGTTCTGATCAAGCCGCACAAGAGTTTGTAGCAAAACTCTACAAAAATGTTCCGGTACTTGATTCAGGTGCGCGTGGCTCAACCACTACTTTTGCCCAGCGCGGTGTAGGTGATGTGCTTTTGGCGTGGGAAAACGAAGCGCATTTAGTATTAAAAGAATTTGGTGCAGACAAGTTTGATATTGTTGTTCCTTCTATTTCAATTTTGGCAGAGCCTTCTGTTGCTGTAGTAGAAAAAAATGCTACGGCTAAAGGAAATGCTGAATTAGCTAAAGCTTACTTGGAGTATTTGTACACTAAAGAAGGTCAAACGATTGCGGCTAAAAACTACTATCGTCCACGCAATGCCGAAGTGGCTGCTGCTTACGCTAAAAACTTCCCCAAGTTGTCTTTCGTGACTATCGCGGACTTTGGTGGTTGGTCTAAAGCACAGCCTGAACACTTTGGCGACGGCGGTATTTTCGACAAGATCTATGTGAAGTAAGTGTTCATCATCACGGATGACGCATCATTAAAAACACCTGCCTTGCGCAGGTGTTTTTAATTGTATCCATGGTTTTGTAGATGATGTTGTAAAAGGTTTTGCAATAGCGATTGAGTTGTAGATGACTTCACAATTTCTATATTTTTTTCGTTATAACTTTAGATTTATAAATTCCTTAAGATTTATGCCCATAGCCCATACAATGGCGCCAGGTTAAATATTGTTATGGGCGCTGTTATTGCTAACCCATAAATTGAAATCATTGTGAGAAATAACGTCGAGGTATCCCGTGCCTGAATCATCCAAACCACCTGTTGTTCTTTCGCTTGAAGGGGGCAATGCTCAGCCGCTTTCTGTACGCGCTAAAGCCTTGGTTTTCTCTGACCCAATTTCCGCCGATTTGTTGGAATACATTGAACGTATTTCACCCAGTGAAGCGCCCGTATTGATTGGTGGTGAAACCGGTACGGGTAAAGAATTGGTTGCGCGCCATATACATTTATTAAGCGGCCGAAAGGGCCCTTTCCTGGCAGTTAACTGCGGTGCTATTAGCGATCATTTAGCGGAGAGTGAATTGTTTGGCCATGAGGCAGGTTCATTCACAGGCGCAGTGGGTAAGCGCGAAGGCTGGTTTGAAGCAGCTAATGGCGGCACTTTATTTCTCGACGAAATTGGCGATTTACCTTTACCCTTGCAAGTAAAGTTATTGCGTGTGCTGCAAGAAAAAGAAGTGGTACGTATTGGTTCGCGCAAATCTATTCCGGTTGATGTGCGCTTGGTGGCGGCTACTAACGTTGATTTAGATTATGCGGTTAATGCCGGGCACTTTCGTCGCGATTTGCTCTACAGAATTAATATTGCGCACGTAAAATTACCGCCATTGCGTGATCGCCCAGGTGATGTTTTGCCTTTGGCCGAATACTTTTTAAAATCCTATAGCCAACGCATGGGACAAAAACTGCCGGAGTTTTCAGCGGAGGCCATTGACCTGCTGTTGAATTATTCTTGGCCGGGTAATATTCGCGAATTAGAAAACGTGGTGCATTTTGCACTCTTGGTTGCGGGTACCAATATTATTGATGCATCGCATTTAAAAGTGACCGGCGGTTGGGATACGGGAGCATCGCGCGCAACTTCAGCCCCCATACAAAATATTAATCGGCAGCCACAAGAACTTGCAGCGGCTACACCAGTTTACCAAACAGCAGCGGCGCAAGACGATCCATTGATTATTATTGCCCAGCAGCTAAGACGTTTATTTACCGACTATGGCGATGGCCCACATTTCGAAAAATTGGAAAGTTTAATTGTTCATCAAGCCTTCGCCTATGTTCGATCTAACCAAGTACACGGCGCAGCACT
Organism: uncultured Cellvibrio sp.; assembly: GCA_963506825.1. Classification (GTDB taxonomy): domain Bacteria; phylum Pseudomonadota; class Gammaproteobacteria; order Pseudomonadales; family Cellvibrionaceae; genus Cellvibrio. The sequence continues at coordinate 1,085 of CAUOQW010000455.1, read as the reverse complement.
TTTAGGTATTTCACGCAATGTAATGCGTACACTGCTCAAGCGCCATGGTCTCTTAACCGATCAATATCAGGGCCGGGGCGGTAATGAGGGTGAGACTCATCATTTTGTGAGTGAGTTGCAGGCTGGTTAACTAAAAGCAGAACCGAGAATCAGAATGAGGGACCAAGTTCTTTAACGTGTGAAGGTAATAATTTTCTCGCAAGGTTTAATCGCCACCATCCAGATGTTAGAGTTGCCTCAATGCTTCGTGCCTTTTAAAGTGGGCGCTGAAAACAGTAGGTTTATTTTATAAGTGAGTGGTAAAAATGCTAAATACTGAACAACTATTGAAAAAGAAGTTTTACGTTGCTGATTGCGAACTTGTGCAATTCGATAGCAGTAATCTCAGCTCTGGCCTGAAAGCCGAAGGCTGCGCAACCTTGGTATCAGGCGATATTGAGTTGGAATTTAATTGGGTTGCAGAAGGTCGTACATCAAGCGCAGGTGAATTCGCATTTACGGTGAGTTTGGATGATGTTGAACCCGATTTTTATTTGATTGGCATTGATGATTTTGCTGCAGAAACTGTTGATGACCTCTGCAAAAAAATACTGGCATCCTGTAACTGGCAAACAGAAGTTGCGGAGTGCTTGCCAAAAAAAGAAGCTGACTTGGCTTCGCTATAAACTCATTTATGTTCAATCCGGTAATTTAGCTCGGTAATTTAGTACGGCAATGAAGTATTTCATCCCTGATTGTCAGAGTTGCCGAAAGCTAGGTTGAGCAAATCTCGTTCACCCCTTTAATAACAAATTTTTCCCATCAAAAGCTTGTTTGCATTCGGTTATGCTGCGTCTCCAGTCTTTTAAGCAAGGTATCAATGACAGAAAAGTCATTGAGTGATGCGTCTGGCTGCTTGTATAACACGAAATACACTCATTCAAGTCCGGATGGCTGTCTCGCCCTTTTCAAGGTTCACATCAAAGCGCACAAGCCACAGGAAGGGCAGCCTTGCTGTCCCCTAAAATCGCTTTATATAATTACTATCGACTAATTCTTGCACATTATAGATGTATGGTATACATTAAAATATAATTATGTTTATT
>CAUOQW010000454.1:0-3147 GCA_963506825.1 uncultured Cellvibrio sp. | reverse complement strand
TCTGCGCGAGAAAAACCGCCGTTGCGATCATCGGACCATTGCATAGGTGTGCGCACACCGTGACGGTCGCCAAGAAAAATATTGTCGCCCATTCCAATTTCATCGCCGTAATACAGTGTTGGCGTACCGGGCATTGAAAGCAATAAACTATTTAATAATTCAATACGACGACGATCTCGCTCAACCAGTGGCGCCAAACGCCGACGAATGCCGAGATTAATGCGCGCACGTTTATCGGCAGCGTAAAAATTCCATAAATAATCACGCTCTTGATCCGTCACCATTTCCAGTGTCAGTTCATCATGATTGCGCAAAAAAATGGCCCACTGACAATTTTGTGGGATCTCCGGCATTTGCCGCAGAATATCAATAATGGGAAAACGATCTTCCTGCGCAATCGCCATATACATGCGGGGCATTAATGGAAAGTGAAACGCCATATGGCATTCATCGCCATTGCCAAAATATTGTTGAATATCTTCCGGCCAGAGATTTGCTTCGGCCAACAGCATGCGGTCAGGATAATGGGTATCAAGTTCCGCGCGGATAGCTTTAAGCACTTCGTGAGTTTCTGGCAAGTTTTCATTGCTCGTGTCTTCGCGTTCCACTAAATAAGGAATGGCGTCCAAGCGCAGCCCATCCACACCAATATCAAACCAAAACCGCATAATGCTTAATACTTCTTTCAAAACATCGGGATTATCAAAATTTAGATCAGGTTGATTAGAATAAAACCTATGCCAAAAATATTGACCCGCAACGGGGTCCCATGTCCAATTTGAACTTTCAGTATCCGAAAAAATAATCCGTGTGCCTTCGTATTTTTGATTGGTATCAGACCACACATAGAAATTGCGCGCTTTGGAACCTTTTTTAGCTTGGCGGGATTTTTGAAACCAAGGGTGTTGGTCAGAGGTGTGATTGATCACCATTTCTGTAATTACCCGCAACCCACGTTTGTGCGCTTCGCGGATAAATCGGCGCGCCTCGGCCATAGTGCCGTAAGCAGGATGAATGTCGCGATATTCTGCAATATCGTAGCCGTCATCGCGCATGGGCGAAGGATAAAATGGCAGCAACCAAATAGCATTTACACCCAGCTCGGCAATGTAATCCAGCTTTTCAATCAAGCCAGCAAAATCACCTACTCCATCGTTGTTGGCATCAAAATAAGATTTAACGTGAACCTGATAAATTACCGCATCCTTATACCAAGAAGGATCACTCAGGAAGGAAAGGTTCTTATTTTTTTTAGCCATATAAAATCCTTAACAAGTTAAAAAATAGCTATCCACGACCAAGCTCCGCAGCTTGACCAAGCCAAAATATATTTTCAGTTTGTAGAAATGGTATATGGTCAACTATAAAAAAGACCAAAGACTGTGCGCCATGCAACATAAGGAGAAATTTAGAGTGCTTTAATAGTGTGGCACCCGGAGTACAGGGAAGGATTAGATCCACTATGCATTCATAGCGACCAATGAGATAGGCGTGGGGAAACTTGAGGTAAAGAAACTTCCACGACAGGACATATCTGGCAAAGGAATTAGGAGAAATACATTTTTTCTTGATATTAATATTTCTAGATTTTTCATTTTATCGCATTAAAAAATACCTAAAAAAGGCGGAAGCAAGGCTTCCACCTTTTCACAGGCTATGATTTCTGCCCACTTTTAGAACTACCGCCAGAACTTTCTTTAGAAGTAGTTTTTGAATGGCTTGCCTTACCGCCTTTTTTACCAGCTTCAGACGCTGCCTTCGGATTATTAGCAAAGTTTCCTTTACCATCTTGTGATTGAGTCATTTTAGTTACCTCGTGATGTAAAAAAATAGTAATTTAAATGCTAAGTGCTCTCACACTCATTTTTAATATAAGCACTCAATGTAAATTGTTTCAATAGATTTTTAGAGCATTTTGAAATTAGGATATAAGCTCATTAGCGATTAATTAAAAAATAAATTATCGTCATCATTATTATGTGAAATAAAAAAATTTTATGCGGAAGGTAAATCTTAATGAAATTTATTTTTTTAAAATGGGTACGCTAACACACCGAACAATCAATTTCATTTGACCATGATTTCGCCGAGGTTGGCTTTTGCCATCCAAGTATACAAAATTTTATTGTATAAATTCCATCTATTGAGGTAACAACAATGAAGCCATTTAAAATTTTACTTTCAAGCATTTTGCTAATTGCCTTTACCGCAATTGGCGCTTCAGCCATGGCCAAAGATACGATTGATCCAGCCAAATTTGTTGATGAAGCATCGGCTGCAGGGGTTGGAGAAATTGAATCGGGAAAACTTGCACTGCAAAAATCAACTACTCCTGCAATTAAAACTTTTGCGCAAGAGGTTATTTCCGACCACACCGCAGCTAATAAGGAATTAGCTGCCATAGCGCAGAAGCGTAGTTTAAAAGTTTCTACTGAAGCGGAACTTGTAACTAAAGCAAAATCCTTGGTTTTAAAACAACGCGACGGTGAATCTTTTGATGAGGCCTATGCGAAAAACCAAGTGAAGGCGCATAAAGACGCAATAGAGCTGTTTAATAAAGCCGCCGTATCTGCGGATGCCGAAATAGCTGCTTTTGCACTCAAAACCTTGCCAAAACTTGAGCATCATTTAGCCCTTGCACAAAATCTGGCGAAGAGCTACGAAAAAAAATAGTTTTTACTTGATAAAGTACTTGGAAGAAATAGATGTCATGCAGATGAACCCTCTGCATGACATCTACAAAACCAGTGACATAGGAGTATTTAACATGCCTCAAGGCAGCAAACAAAAATATACCGCAAAGCAAAAAAGACAGGCGGAAGCTATTGAAGCCAGCTATGAACAAAAAGGTATTCCTGAAAAAAAAGCTGAAGCGATTGCTTGGGCAACGGTAAATAAACAATCCGGCGGCTGTGAGCGTTCTGGTGCAGGCAAAGAAAAACCTGAAGCAGAAAAAACAGAAGCACGAAAAGATTCAGCACATAATGCACTTATCACCAAGCAAGAAAAAGCCAAGCCTCATCCACTGGAATCAGAAACCAAGCACGCTTTATTAGCTCAAGCCCGCACTCACCAAATCCCTAATCGCTCTAACATGAATAAACCTGAACTTATTTTAGCCTTACGAAATATTAATCGTTAAGTGCG
>CAUOQW010000453.1:0-3167 GCA_963506825.1 uncultured Cellvibrio sp. | reverse complement strand
GAGGGGAGCGGGTGGTTTGCAGGATGATATCTTGCACTAGTGCGTATTCCCAATCTTCCACATAGCGCACGCGGGATTTTTCTTCATTGAGAGTGACTTTCTCGCATGGGTTTTGCTGTGGCACTTGTGCATAGCGTTGACTGCCCCAGTTCCAAGCGGCTTTTAAATATTGAATTTGGCGATTGGCTCCAACTTTATGTTTCGCAATATCTAAATACTTGCGGATCATTAGCCGGTTAATTTGGTCTAGCGCTAAGTCACCAAACTTACCACCTTTGGCGCCAGTGGTTTCGGTTAGGGTGTTGCGGTACATTTCATGCTGACGTTGTGTGCTGGTAGCATTTTTTTTATTGGCATCGGATGCGTTATAGGTATCCAGCAGCCAGCGCAGGGTGTTGTTTTCTTTTTGTTGCAGGGCTTCATAGGCTTGCCATACTTCAGATATGGGTGCATCCATAGAGCAAAGGCGGATTTTTTTACCCATTTTCCCTTTACCCAAATGCTCCCAGTAGAAATAGTAATTCCTATCTTTTTTTGGATACACGTAGGGCGGTAGCCTGCGGTTTTCCTTGTCGCGTTCTCTGGCCATTAGAAGAAGTCATCCCCTTTGTCGTTGGCAGCTTTGGTGCCGATTAGAGCTTGGTTTACGGCATCGGCAGTAGTGATTAACTTATTGCCTTTGCCGTAGGTGAATTTTATTTTATTCTCACGCAGCCAAGATTCAAGCTTTTGGCGCTGTTCGTATCCAGTCCATTTCTTGAGTTCTTCTTCTGTGAGTAATGCGCTCATATATTACCTAGCTGGCTTTATGCTAATTAAAAAATTGTTTAAATCTTGGTAGTGCTTTGCGAATATTTTTTGTTAATTCGGTGATGCTCTGAACGCCTAAATATTTATCGTTGCAGTACACTCGGTAATTATCAATTCTATCGCCCTCAAAGCATTCAAAAACTGCACGCTCATTTGTTTGTTTTAGCTCTACCGTGATTTTCATGTAGGGGTCAATAAAAACGATTGAGCTTGGCGTTTTTTCCGCGTTTCGTTTTCGTTCTTGGATAGCATTGGCTTGCTCGCTCCAAAGCTTCCCTGCTTTTTTAGTTACTCGATAAGCCATTGATTTATATGCCTCGACTTTGCGTAAACTTTATATTCCGCTGTTAGCTGTTGTCGCACTTACAAGAAGTAACTGTGACTTGCCAGCTACTTTCAAATTTAGGCTGAATAGTGCAACCATCCGCAATCCATTGGCCTAGAATTTTGCCAGCGTCTTTTCGCTCAGTATTTTGGTAATCCATTGCGCCAACAATCAAACCGCATTGGCAGATTGCAATAAAGCCTTTAGGTTGTAGTTTTGCCATTTTGTTTATCACTCCGTAAGTTTCAGCTAACAAGCAGTTGCACGCGATGCGGCTAGACTTGTGTTTTAAATAATTAGTTAAACGGCACGCGTGAACATGGGCGTTAAGTGGCGCAGCCAACCCAAAACCAGCCGTTTAAATTCCAAGACCATCGCATTGACTCACCGCGCTTAACTAGCTTTTGCGCCCGTTTTTTATTTCGCACCAGCTTGTAGCCTTGCTTTAGTAAAAATAGCTCGAACCGCTCTTGTACATGATCTGGGAAGTAGCCAGCTTCATGTGAATACGAAACTTTTTCTGTTAGTGTTTTTTCAAACTCTTTGTGTAGCAGCATTGAGAAATACAATTTTGTTGGTCTTGGCACTTCGTCACCTCGCTTAACAAGTCAATGTTGCGGACGGGGCAAGAGTCGTCCAATTTTCTACCACCGTCAGCCGCCGCAAATCTCGGCGTTATGAATCTACTCTTTCAATTTTTGTAGCTTTGCTAAATAAATCTGCAATCGCTTCAAATTCAGTATCGCCGTAACCTGTTAGCTGGTGCTGGTCAACCCAGCTGCAATAGCCAGCCATTAGCTCGGTAACGTCCGTTTTTTCTTCCTCGGTAAGCTCGTAGCCTTCCAGTCGCTTTACCGCTACAGTCATGTTCACAGCAACGCATGGTGGCTCACAAACATCTGTTGTCCAAACACCAATTCTATTGCCATCAATTTCCATGTAGTTTTGCATTTCAATTACCTGTCATAACAAAGTTATTAAAAAGGACGCGGTTTAAGTCGTCCAAATATCGTAAATCTTACAGCGCGCCTTTTATAACGGCGTTATGACTTACAGCTTCGTCAGCGGTATAACTTCGGTTTTTAAGTTAAACATACTATCTCTTGACTCTTTCAACTTATCCACAAGCTCTTTACGCTTGTAAACTTTATCGTCAATTTCACCGCTTAAATCGTATGTTTTCACAACGTAATAATCTGGCTCTGTTTTGCATCGGTAAATTAAATTGTGCAAAACTTCAACTCTGGTTTGTAGAATTTTATTATCTTCAACAATCAGCGCAACATGGTCGGCAAGAGCAATAGCTTCGTTTGCAGAAATATGCGGGTTAGAAACTTGGTTGCGCTTTTTGCCAGCGTAACTCATTAGCCGGTTAAAAATTTCCATATAGCCTCTCACTTAAAAGGGTTCTTGAAGTTAAAAACGTCTTGAAAAAATACCCACGGTTTTAAAAGCCCGAAATCAACAACCCAAACGGGCACCGTATTTAAAATCTCATCAATCACAAGCCCATCATTTCGCCACTCTTGTAGGTATTTCGGGTCTTCATAAAAATTAAAACTCCATGTCTTTTCTTTACCTTGAACAGTAACACTTAAAAGTTTTTTGCCCATATCTCACTCCGTTAATTGGTCATAACAAGGCGTTACAGCGCGGATGCTGCAAGAGTTCGCCTTGTCGCTGTTTGTTAAAAGGCACCGCTGAACTTGGCGTTATGACTCGCACACCTCTGCAAGTGAGCAGTTAAATTGGTGATCTGAGTTTTCCAACGAAACCGTTAATACTCCGCCGCGTGGTATCGAATGAATTACCAGCGTATCGCCTTTGTTCGCGCAATGAATTAAACCCATGCCTTCGTCACGCATGTCATTATCCATTTGCACTGCGGCTTTTACTTTACCGCCAACTTTTACTATCATAAATCTCACTCCGGTAATTGGTCATAACAAGGTTATTAAATCGGACGCAATCTAAGTCCGCATATTTATCATTTGTAAAACGTGCGCCGCTTATAACGGCGTTAAGTTTCCTC
>CAUOQW010000452.1:0-3179 GCA_963506825.1 uncultured Cellvibrio sp. | reverse complement strand
TAATGGACAATAAAATTGTATAGCTAAGGATGATAATCAGTTGTGCTCTGTAACACCATTGCAATCTATAAGCTGTTAATAACCAAAGACCGATAACTGCATCTACCAGACTGCCTGCATTAATACAAAGATCCGCGAATACGCCAGTAATCTCCTGCTTTGCTAATACTTCGTAGCCAATAGCGCGGCCCCACCAGAATGAACTTGCCGCGGTAAACAACCAAAGCAAGCTCAAGCTTAAGCGAGAAGCTAATAATATTTTAGGAGTACTCTGCATTAAAGAATCGCCAGCGGTTTAAAAATCATTAGCCAGAGCATCATTAAAACTCCGCCAAACGCGGGTATGCCTAATGCAACCCAATGTTTCATGACACGATAAAATCCATCACTCAGTACGCCGGTTTTTTCCGCTTCTTCCGCTAATGTTTTTAGCCGATATTGAATAAAAACTACGGGCACCCAACAGCAACCAATAAATACAAATAAACTTGCAACGCATATAAACCAAGGTGCGCTAAAACTGTATTGTAAACGCTGCATTAACAATATGCCCGTGATGAGTTGGCCAATAACGGCTGGTGTGGTAAAAATCCAATCGGCCAAAACCACAAAGCGTGCAGTGTGTGCGATGACAGAAATATTTTTGCTGCGGCTTGCCATCAACATAAAAAAGGCGATGCCAGCACCAGTACCCGCTAATACAATCGCGCAGACTATATGGATATATTTAAGGACTAAATAATTATCCATTGACCACCTCAATTCCATTCACCTCTTTACCATTCGTAAAGGTCTGGTGATAAATGCCCCAGATTTTTGCGTGCATATCAAAATCTGCCAGCGAATACACACCAAGGCATGCCGTTGCTCCAGCAGTAAAAGGTTTATCTGCAATTAATTGCTGCGCAAGAATAATGGCAGATAGCGTAGGAATATAAGGGCCAACACCATGCTCAGCGGTTAAGCGCCAAAGAATTTCTTTAGGTATCCCATTGGCATCAACACCATTAATTTTAATCATCATGCCGCCAACATCTGAGCCTAAATTTATAAACCAATTACTGGTTGCAACAATGGGTTTCACTAAGGGCGACCAATTTTTTACGATTCTTTTTTTTTCCAACCACGCCATGCTTATCATCGTCCAATGTAAAAATGGCAATTCTAAACCCGCTTGAAAGTTTACCGTTTTAACCGGCGCATAACGCGCTGGGAATAATTCCAAATCGGGCACATCCACATTCGCCAATAAGCGTTTGCCTACTGTGTTGCCAAAATCAATTTTGCGTGGGGACATCCAGCCATATTTATTAATCCACTCGCCATCTTCAAATATCTGAATCGCGTGACCAGTGTAAGAAAGAATAGCTTTAACTGTTGCTTCACCGCGCTCAGCGCGATTGCCAGGAGCAATTGCAAAATCAATGGAATCAATACGTGAGAATTCTTTAGCGTAATGATCAATCACCGTTGAAGATAAGCCCGGTACCGAACTCGCACCGCTTACCACGAATAGATTGTTTGCTTTGGCTTGCTCGTCCAACTTGGCAATATCACATACAAAGCGGCGATCATCCGCTAAATCAATGTAATGTGCACCCGCGTCAATACACGCTTGTGGCACACGATAATCCTGCCCCTGAAATGGGCCGCTGGTGTGAATGACTAAAAATGGATTTAAGGCTTTTATTTGTTGTGGAAAATCTTCGCTAAAAATATCCAGTACAATGGGCTTTAATTGTGCCGCGCAGTTTTCAGTGTGCAACTTATCACAAAGCTGATTTGCTTTTTCAAGGCTGCGCCCAGCAATTAGCAAACAGATATTGGGCTGCTTAGCGAGTGATTCACTAATACGTTTACCGAAGTTGCCGTAACCGCCGAGTATTAATATAGATTTTTTCATGATAGAAGCTGTTTAAATAATAGGTTAAGTTGCGCCATGTCGCGGTCGTCGGTGTTATCTTGAACGGCTAGTATTTCCAGAGCCTCCAATTCTGTTTCAATAAAATCATTCAGTGCTTTAATCGCAGGTGCTATTTCTTTTTCCTGACTGATTTTTTTACGCTGTAGCAGCTTCTCAATTTCTGAATTTAGGAGAGCGTCACTTTCAATAAGTTCTCGTAAACGGTGAAATTCAATCGGTGCTGGTTGTTGATATTGTTCAAGCCAGCGAATTGCCAATAATGGTCTCAGCACATAGAAATATTTTTTAATGGGCACCAAGTCTTCTTTGAGATAGGTGCGATAATTGGTCTTTGCCATGCTGCGGTAATGGTAAATACCCTTGGGTACAGAATAAATATGTTGCAATATTTTCCGCGTGGCTGGTGCAAATTGATTATCGTCAATATAGATAATAGGTGATTGCAGCCATTCAATAATAGCGGGGTTTGATCGCCATAATAGCTTTAAAGCTTTGCGTAAATCCCATCCATTAATATCAATATCATCGACAATGGGATACTCAATAACATCGCGCTTATCTTCAACATCAATTGTGAGATACCAATCTTTAGGTCTTACATATACAAAGCGTACATCATAATCGCTATTGGGCGAAGCAAAGCCCCATGCGCGGCTACCGGATTCAATGGCATAAATAACCTTCACATTGTGTTCGGTTTCTGCAGCGCGAATGCGTTCTAAAATATCTGTACGTATATGTTCGGCAATCATGATAATCCTAATTGTAGGTAGCCATTTCTATTGCGATATAAAACATGAAGTATGATGCTGAAATTATATTTCCGCGAATACAAGTTATTGAGCATTGAGGAAATTTTGCAAGCGAGTTTTTAGTCTGCCGATAGCCGCTGGGTGTTCCAAAAATTCTGCAATATCCATTAGCTGCCAATACTGCCCTTCCTCACTAAAGACAATTGCTTCAATTTCTTCGCGTTTGCCCTCGGCCACAAAAAAATAGGAATTTCCCGTGTTGTTAAAGTTCACGCCTATTTTTTTATAGATCAAACGCGATTCTTCCAACTTTATACCAAACTCTTCTTCTAATTCACGCAGCACACACTGCTCGGCTGTCTCATCGCCTTCGCGTACACCACCGGGGAAATCCCACATATTGGGGAAAGGTATATGTGTAAAATCATCGCGCAAGTAGACGAGTAGTCGACCATCAAAAATATAGGCGAGTTTGCAGGCTGTGAAGTTGTCAGTTATGGATT
>CAUOQW010000451.1:0-3184 GCA_963506825.1 uncultured Cellvibrio sp. | reverse complement strand
CTCTTCCATAGTTTCAACACCGCTAGCTATCAACGAGCCCCAAGAACTTTGTGGCGGCTGAATTCCCAAGCCCAAAAAGCTTAAGAAAGATTCCAACAAAATTACGCTGGGGATAGTCAGTGTGGTGTAAACAATAATGGGGCCAAGCACATTCGGAATTAGGTGACGTGTAATAATTTGCCATGGCGACAAGCCCATTGAAATAGCCGCTTCAACAAACTCTTGTTGTTTTATGCCCAACACCTGCCCTCGCACAATACGCGCCATGGTTAACCATTCAACGGCACCTATAGCAATAAATAAGAGCACCATACTGCTGCCAAAAATCACCGTCAGCAAAATAATAAAAATGGTAAAAGGCAAGGCGAACAAAGCATCCACAATGCGCATCATAATCGCATCTAATCGGCCACCCATAAACCCTGCAGTTGCGCCCCACAAAACACCGATTAATAAAGCCACTGCGGTGGCGATAAAACCCACCATCAAAGACACACGGCTACCGTACATTATGCGAGTGAGTTGATCGCGCCCCAAGCTGTCTGTACCCAACCAATGCTGAGCGGAAGGTGCCGTTGCTCCCAGCTCTAAATTTTGACCTTCATAGGTATAAGGTGCGATAAAAGGTGTTAATAGCGCTATAACAATAAAAAAAACTAAAACACATAAACCCATCATCGCCATTTTATTTTTGCGCAAACGCATAAAAGCATCTTGGGTCAGCGATCTTCCTTTTTGAATTTCTGTAGTGGTCATCTTAATTTCCACCGCTCACTTGATGACGCAACTCTTGATGACGAAGCTTGGGGTTTAACCAGACCAATAAAACATCGGCTAACAAATTAAAGATAACAATTAAAAAGGCAAAGAAAATCGTGCAGCCCATAATCATGGTGTAATCGCGGTTAAAGGCTGCTTGCACATAAAAACGGCCAATGCCGGGAACTTGAAAAATGGTTTCTACAATAAAAGAACCCGCCAACAAACCGGCAATGGCTGGGCCAAGAAAAGAAATAACCGGTGTGATGCCACCGCGCAAGGCATGCACAAATACAATGCGCGCCGTTGATAAGCCTTTAGCTTTTGCCGTGCGAATATAATCTTGCGATAAAACGTCTAACATACCGCCGCGACTAATACGGGCAATGTAAGACGCGTAGGATGCACCCAAGGTAATTGAGGGTAAAATTTTATCGCCGGGGATTTGTCCCCAACCAACAATTGGCAACCATTGCAGCCAAATTCCAAATACGAGAAGCAGTAATGGCCCCAACACAAAAGAGGGCAAACAAATCCCCAGCATAGCGCTAGACATAGGCACGTAATCTTGCAGGCTATTAGGTTTTAGCGAAGCCATAATACCCGCACTTAAACCAACCACTAACGCAAATACCATGGCGTAAAAGCCCAGCTCAAAGGTAACTGGAAAACCTGCAGCAATTAAATCATTCACTGTATGACTTGGGTATTTAAAAGACGGCCCAAAATCGCCCTGCAATAAATTTCCCGTGTAGCGAAAAAATTGCTGCCACACCGGCTCATCCAAATGATAGCGTGCATTCAAATGCTTTAAGATTTCTGGCGAAACTTTACGTTCCTGATCAAAGGGGCCGCCGGGTGCTGCGTGAATGAGAAAAAAAGTCACTACTGTCACCAGCATTAATACTGGAATCGCTTGCAACAATCGCTTTATTAAAAAGAGAAACATGTTAACAACCTGCTATTTATGCAAAATTTCTAACGAGAGGATTCCAAATAGATGTATTTATAAGGATGGTAATCCAAAATATTTTTGTAATAACCTTTCACGCTAGGTGATACCAAATTATTAGTTGTGTAACCATAGAGAGGAATTAACGGCATCTCATCAATGAGAATTTTGTCAGCCTCTTGAAAATACTCAAAGCGCTCCTCTTGAGTTTTTGCACGATTTGAAAGCCCCATTAATTCATCATATCGTTTACTGCCCCACCCTGACGCGTTCAAGGGATCATGGGTCATCATCGCGAACAAAAAAGTTGATGGATCTAAAATATCAGCAACGCTCCCCCTGCGCAAAATTTGAAAATCTTTAGAGTTGCGTATATCCAGATACACCTTCCACTCCACGTTGCGCAATGTGATATCAATACCCAAGTTTTGTTTCCACATTTGCTGAATCGCAAGTGCAGTTTTCAAATGATCGGCATGATTATTATAGGTAAGCTCTATTTTAGGAAAGCCTTTACCATTAGGGTAGCCAGCTTCAGCCAGCAATTTTTTCGCTAATTCAATATCATAGGAAAAATTGGCGCGTGCGGTGTAACCATAGGGGTCATCTGGCGTGTAGTGAAACGCAGGTGTCTGCCCGCCCTTGGTCACATTTTTAACCAGCGATTCCCTATCAATTGAATAAGCCAAGGCTTTTCTGACTCGCACATCATCCAAGGGCTTAACTTGCGTATTAAACACATAGTAATAAATTGCGTAAAAAGGATAATTATAATAGGCAGGTGAATTTTTATATTTCTCTACTTTTTCACTCGGCAAAAACTCCGTTTTATGCACTTGCCCGACTTTAAACATTCGCTCTTCAAGCAATTGGTTATCGTAAGGATAAAAATGAATTTCATTGAGCTTTACATTCGCCGCATCCCAGTAATAGGGATTTCGCTTCACCGAAAAAATTACACTGGGAATCCACTCTTTAATGACAAAGGGGCCGTTACCCACAAAGCTTTCAGGCCGAGTCCAACGAGTACCGCGCTCTTTAAAAGCGTTAAACTTTTCAATTGTTTTTTTCTGCACAGGGTAAGCAGCAAAGTTATCCAACTGGACTAAAAAATATGAAACAGGGTAATTCAACGTAACTTGAAAGTGCGATTCATCCAAAGCCTTTATTCCTACTGCACTGAAATCTTTAATTTCACCTTTGTAGTAGGCTTCAGCATTCTTAATTACAAAAAAATCAGGGGTATATTCACAGCCTATTTCAGGTTGTAACACTCTTTGCCATGAATATTCAAAATCATAGGCAGTTAACTTATCGCCATCAGACCATTTTGCCGTATCACGGATATGAAAAGTATAAACAGTACCGTCTTCTGAAATAGTCCAAGCATCTGCAACGCCAGGCACAACCTCTAAAGTTTTAGGATGTTTTGCAACCAAGCCTTCAAAGATAGCCATCTGTAAATGATATTCT
>CAUOQW010000450.1:0-3196 GCA_963506825.1 uncultured Cellvibrio sp. | reverse complement strand
TGATGGCACTAGCCGCAAAGCCAACGGCTAGGCCTAAAATAGTCAATGCAGAGTGCATCTTATGTTTAACAAGATGGCGCAGGGTGGTCATTAAATAATTTTTAAACATGGTGTTTCCCTTTGCTTGCTATTTATGCAACCGCTAGTTGGCTTTGCGCTACTACTTTCCCATCAAACAAATTAATTCGGCGCTGCGCATAGTCGGCATGTTCAGCAGAGTGGGTCACCATAATGATAGTGGCACCCTCTTGATTTAATTTTTTCAGCAGTAACATGACTTCTTGGCCACGTGCGGAATCCAAATTACCTGTGGGTTCATCCGCTAAAATTAATTTTGGGTTTGCTACTACTGCACGAGCTACCGCAACGCGCTGCTGCTGGCCGCCAGAGAGTTGGCTGGGCATATGTTTGGCGCGGTGTTGAATTTCCATTTTTTCAATAACGGCTTGTACGCGCTGTTTGCGTTCGGCAGTGGAGATATCATGATAGAGCAGGGCTAGTTCAATATTTTCAAATACATTAAGCTCATCAATAAGATTAAAGCTTTGAAAAATAAAACCAATATTGTGTTTTCGAATTTGGCTTAATTTGGCTTCTGAATAGCGCGCAATATTTTCGCCATTAAAGAGATAGTCGCCAGCGTCTGGGCTATCCAACATGCCTAGAATATTTAATAAGGTGGACTTGCCGCAGCCCGATGGCCCCATAATGGCAACAAACTCGCCCGCTTTAATATCAAAGCTGACTTTGCTTAAGGCCATGGTTTCAATTTCGTCGGTACGGAATATTTTTTCAATGTTGTGAAGTTTTATCATTCTATGTTCCCTTTTTATTAAAGTGCGATTAAGTTGTTAGTTGCTGACGTTCAATTTTTCTATATCGTTATAGCCGGTGTAGGGGCTGGTGATAACTTGCTCACCGATATCCAGTCCATCCAAAACTTCTATGTTATTAGTGTTGCGACGCCCCAGTTTTATGGTGCGGCGCACAGCGGTTTTTTTATCGCTGGCTAAAACAAAAATCCAATTGCCGCCGGTTTCTTGATAGAAGGAGCCATTGGGTATTAGGCGCGCCGGTAAGTTTTCTCCCAATTGCAAACGCATTTGCATGGTTTGCCCACGGCTTAAATGAGGGGGCTGGTTGTTGCGAAACACAAAGTCTACGCGAAACTGTCCGTCTTTCACTTGTGGGTAGATTTTTTTCACGGCAAGTAGATAGGTTTTTTCTTCAAAGGTCATTTCAGCGGTTTGGCCAATAAAAACCCGCGACATATAAAACTCATCCACTTGTGACATTAATTTGAAATGGGTTGGGTCATCAATCTGCCCAAAGCGTTCGCCCGGTTTTAAGGATTGCCCAATCTCTAAATTAAAGGCGGTGAGCCTGCCTGCAATAGGGGCTTTAACATTAAGGCTGTCTAAATTTTCGCGGGTGAATTGCAAATTGTTTTTTAGGTTTGCCACTGAATCGCCCAGTTGTTTCATTTGTGATTTTTGCAATGCTTGGTCGATGCGGCGGCTTTCTAATTCAAGTATTTGTTTTTTGCGAAGATAATCCAGTTCGTCTTGTTCATCATCCAGTTCAGATTTTTTAATATAACCCGATTTGCCCATGGTCAGTTTTAGGTTGTGGGTGCGCTCTTTGGTTTTGATTTGATAATCCAATTCGTTTAGGGCGCGTTTGTGTTCCAGCTCGGTACGCACCAGCGATAGCTCCAGGTTTTGCATATTGTTAATTTGTTCGCTCACTTGGGCTTCGCGGCCAATGGCGTCCAGCTTTAGGCTGGCGTTTGATATATCGACCAGCGGTTGCCCCACGCTAACCTCGGCACCATCTTCCAAATGAATTTTTTCTACGCGCCCCCCTTCAATTGCATCCAAATATACGGTGCGCAAAGGCATGACTTGCCCGCGCAAGGGTGTGAAATCTTCAAATACGCCCTGAGTCACTTTGGCGATTTGAATATTTTCGCCGTTTACGCTGAGCGACTTACCGCCTTTGGGGGCGGCAATTGCCCAGAGCGCGATGAGTACGCCCGCCCCTAGGGCGATATTTATGGGTTTTTGTAGTCGCTGCCAGCGGGTTTTGATAATTGGTTTATCCATGTGTGCTAAATAGTCGCTTGCTGTTGTGGCAATTCTTCGTACTGTTTTGCAATGCATGTGCCATAGAAAAATAACTATAAATATCAGTTGGTTATGATTTTCTTGAGGTGTTTTTCATAAGGTCATCCGTCCGAATTCGTACACTTGCTGTTCGGAATCGGGCGGAATACACTGCCTGCATTTTCAACGATATTTCCAAGGATTTTGCTATGGCAAACATTGCCGGCCACCTGTTGGTGGTGGATGACGACCAAGACATATTGCTGTCGGCGCAGCTGCTCTTAAAACGCCAATTTAAGATGGTGAGCTGTTTGGCGAACCCAGAAGAGCTGCTCACTTTTTTGCCAGCGAATAGCGTTGATGTGGTCTTGTTGGATATGAACTTCACCTTGGGCGATAACAGCGGCGATGACGGCTTCTATTGGTTGGCGAAACTGCAGCAACAATTTCCGCAGGTGGTTGTAGTCTTAATGACGGCCTATGCGGGGGTTGAGTTGGCGGTGCGGGGCATCAAAGCCGGTGCTACGGATTTTGTGATTAAACCTTGGAGCAATGAAAAACTAATTGCCACGCTCAATGCTGCATTTGAGTTGGCGCAATCGCGTCAAAAACTTTCTAGCCTCAGTGCTGAAAACTGTGCCTTGCGAGAAGCCATAAATACTAAGCAAGATTATTTTATTGGGGAGTCAGCCGTGATGCGCGAGCTGATGCAGAAAGCGCTGCGCTGTGCTCCTACGGATGCCAATGTATTAATTTTAGGGGAAAACGGTTCTGGTAAAGAGCTCTTGGCGCGAGAGATTCATGCGCAATCTGCCCGTGCAGATAAAGTATTTATGGCGATTGATATGGGCGCTATTTCAGAATCTTTGTTTGAATCAGAATTGTTTGGTCATAAAAAAGGCGCATTTACCGGCGCACAGACAGCGCGTATGGGGCGTTTTGTCGCCGCTAATGGCGGGACTTTATTTCTCGATGAAATTGCAAACCTGCCGATGCATTTGCAAGTGAAATTATTACGTGTGTTGGAGCAACGGCAGGTAACGCCAGTTGGCGGTGAAAAACCTATTGCCTTGGATGTGCGAATTATTGCC
>CAUOQW010000449.1:0-3199 GCA_963506825.1 uncultured Cellvibrio sp. | reverse complement strand
GTCTGTAGCATCAACCACCGGCCAAGCGTCTTTATCCCATTTCATGTCTAACACCTTCAACTTGGGCACGTATTTATCATTGGTGTCGTAAGCGTGGAAGACTAAATAGTCTTTTTTGTTAAAGGTGTAGGTGCTGTTGTGGCCCAAGGCAACAAAGTCTTTATCGCCTGCGAGTACTAAGGAGCCACCGCCCTCGCGCATATCTTTTCCGTCTTTATCCAAGTAAGGGCCGGTTAATGATTTTGAACGCCCTACGCGAATGTTGTAGTTGCTTTTTTCGGCGCGGCAGCAGAGGTCAAAAGACACAAACAAGTAGTAATAATCCGCTTTCTTAAAAATATAGGGCGCTTCTACAGCGCCTTCTTTTGGCGGTTCATTGGGGTTAACAAGGCCACCGCGCGCGCGCTCAGCTAACTCAAACCAGATTTGTGGTTCGGCCGGTTTGGTGCGGTCTTCATTGAGCTTTAAGAGTTTAATGCCACCCCAGAAGGAGCCGAAGCTCATCCAAGCAACACCTTTTTCATCTTCAATAATTGCTGCATCAATCGCATTCCAATCATCGCGATTGGGCACCGACTGAATCACTGTGCCGATTTCTTCCCATTTGTAATCAGGGGATTTTGGGTTGAGTGTTTTGTTGGTCGCTACACCTATACCAGAAGTGTTTTTGCCAAACGCCGACACTGAGAAGTAAACGTAATACTTACCTTTGTGAAAATACACATCGGGAGCCCAAGGAAAGCCGGCGTATTCTTGTGCGGCTTGGCGAGTCATCTTGGGCTCTTGGCTAAAAACGTCACCAGCTTTCTGCCAGTTTTTAAGGTCAGTGGAGCTATAAAAGGGGATGCCTGGGCCAGTACTAAACACATAAAACGTTTTGCCTTCCTGTGCCATCACGGGGTCGTGTACTACCACCTCGCCAGCATGAGCCCCAAGGGCTATTAAGCAGAGTACAGAGCTGAGAAGTGATCGCATGGTGTGACCCTCTATAAGGTAATCATTAAATAAATAGTAAGATTATAATACTCTATAATGTGCCTTATACAAGGCGAATTCAGGATTTATCCTAGAGTGACTGATAAAACTGTGCTATAAATGCGTATCATATTACAAATAATGTTGTGTACATCTGGCATCCCGACGCCTGTTCTTAGGCTTAGCCCATCAGTTTCTATGAATTAAAGAGGGTGGTGGGCTGACTTATCTAATAAAAGAGAGAGATTTATGAAAAAACTGTACATCGGTATGGTTTGTTTGGCTGCTGTGTCTTGCGCTAAAAACACTCCGCAGGATATCGCCAGCCCCGATAAACACCTACACGTTCACCTTAGCCAAGCCGAGAATGGCAGTTTGCATTACAGCATTAAGCGCGACGGTAAAGTTGTTCTGAAAGATTCGTCGCTCGGGTTGGAATTGAGCGATGCTGATTTCACTAAAGCGCTCACTATTAAGAACACATCAGCGATTAAAACCATCAACGACAATTACGAAATGATGGTTGGCAAAAAACACAAAATTCATTACCAAGCCAACGAGCAAACTTACACGCTTAAAAATGCGGCTGGGCAAGAGTTAAATGTTACTTTCCGCGTGTCTAACGACGGTGTGGCATTCCGCTACCAAGTGCCAAACCCCGGTAAAAAATTACTGCAATTTAAGAATGAAACTACCAGCTTTGCATTTGCCGAAACGGCAAAAGCCTGGATGCAACCTATGTCGGTTGCAAAAACCGGCTGGGCACGCGTAAACCCTGCCTATGAAGAACATTATGTGATGGACGTACCTGTGGGGACGGTTTCTCCATCGCCAGCGGGTTGGGTATTTCCGGCTTTATTTAAAGTGGATGACACTTGGGTTGCCGTCTCCGAAGTGAATATGGATGGCAGCTTCCATGCATCGCGCTTGCAGCCAAACGCAGCGCAAGGCGAATACAAAATGGGCTTGCCTTCAGCAGTAGAAAATTTCCCGAATGGAAAATTATTGGCTGAAACTCAAAGCGATATGGTCACACCTTGGCGCATTATGGCGGTTGGAAATTTGGCGACGGTTATGGAATCTACCTTGGGAACAGATGTTGCTGCGCCTGCAATTGCGTTTGATAAAAAATTAGTGCAACCCGGTCAAGCTTCCTGGAGCTGGCCGTTGATGGGCGATGATAAAACTGTCTATGACGTGCAGAAAAAGTTTATCGACTACGCGGCTGAAATGCATTGGGATTACACCTTGATTGATTCCATGTGGGATGCGCAAATCGGTTACGAAAAAATCAAAGAGCTGATTGATTATGCTGCCACTAAAAATGTTGGCATTATTCTTTGGTACAACTCTAATGGCGATTGGAATGACGCTCCGCAAACCCCAAGACATTTAATGTTAACGCGTGAAAGTCGTGTGAAAGAATTTTCGCGCTTGCGCGATATGGGGGTGAAAGGTTTGAAGATTGATTTCTTCGGCGGCGATGGCCAATCCATGATTGCCTATTATGTAGCTATTTTAAAAGATGCTGCAGACTATGGTTTATTAATTAATTTCCACGGTGCAACCTTGCCACGCGGTTGGCACAGAACCTATCCAAATTTGATGACTGCTGAGGCGATAAAGGGTTTTGAGTTCACCACCTTTGGCCAGCCAGATCAAGATGCAGCGCCTACCCATGTCGCTATGGCGCCTTTCGCTCGCAACCTGTTTGATCCAATGGATTATACGCCTTTGGTATTTGGCGATATCCCCAAAATTAAACGCGCAACACGCAATGGTTTTGAAATCGCGGAATCGGTTTTATTTCTCTCCGGTATTCAACACTTCGCTGAAATTCCTGAAGGCATGGCAACCGCGCCCGATTATGTAAAAAGCTTTTTGCAAGATTTACCGCGCGCTTGGGATGATGTGAAATTTGTAGATGGCATTCCCGGAAAATACGTAGTTATTGCACGTAAATCTGGTGATAGTTGGTATGTGGCTGGTTTAAATGCAGAGGCAACGGATCTGAGCCTTACGTTGGATTTAAGTTTTATCGGCACTAAGAAAGCAGCCTTAATTACTGACGGTGCAACTGAGCGTGAATTTACGCAAAGCGAAATCAGCAGCGATAAAGCCACTGCGCTAACGATTAAATCGCGTGGCGGTTTTGTAGCAGTTTTTAAATAAGTATTCATTAAACACAGGGGTGAACCTATGTTAATCAAAAGTAAATTATTGC
>CAUOQW010000448.1:0-3201 GCA_963506825.1 uncultured Cellvibrio sp. | reverse complement strand
GGCAATATTTTTACGGCCTAGATTAATTAAATGATCGGTTGCCAAGAGTGCGCTATTAAAATTTTCGCAGCCAATGGAAACGCCTGGCTGGCATTCAAGTACGGGGCCCCACGTAATAAAATGTGCGCCTACTTCGGTGAGGTAAGTTAATTTTTTTACAAAGCTTTCGTAATCGCCATAACCTAAAAAGATAATGCCGTCGGCGCGGTTTGCATCTTCATAATCTGCATGCCAATCATCGCTGAATTGTTGAAAAGAAATTAATAAATCATAACCACGATTTGCAGTTGCACGCGTAATGCTGCCGAGCATGGATAAGAAGAAAGGATTGATTAAAGAGTCGCCGGTGCCGTGATCTTCGCATAACAATAAAGCAATAGTTTTAGTTTCTTGCGAACGCAAATTGCGCGCGTTTTTATCAACTTTATAGTTCAGCTCTTTGGCAATTGCCTGCACTTTTAAGCGAGTTTCAAGATTCACCAAGGGGCTGTCACGCAGTGCACGAGATACCGTGGATTGTGAAACTCCGGCGCGGTAGGCTATATCAAAGGAAGTTGGTTTATCATCTTTCATGTTTTATCGTCCCTCGCTATTTATGCGTATTATGAGGATTCGCTGTTATTGAATATTCAGGCTGTTATTAAAAGTTCGGGCTGTTATTGGAAATTTAGACTGTTGTTAAAAGGATACTACACCAGCACCTAGGCAAAATACAGAAAAAGGCCGCCGCATTGTTCAGGAATACGGCGATCACCTATAGCAATGGATGCAAATTGTTCAGCCGTTATCACGCAATGCGGTTGCCACAGGTAAGCGCGCGGCGCGAATCGCAGGGAAAAGCCCGCCGATAAAACCAATCACCGCTGCAAATATAACACCCTGCTTTATTAACGCAGGCGTTACCGCAAAATCAAACACTACCTGACTAAAACTGGCAAAGTTTAAGGTTGAAACCGTGTAGCCGTTAAATAAAATATAAGCCACCAGTGCACCAATGGCCCCACCGACAAACGCGAGCACAAGCGATTCAAACAGCGTTGAGAATGCGACGGGAAATGCACCAAAGCCCAACGCGCGCAAGGTAGCAATTTCGCGGGTGCGCGCAGAAACAGAAGTGTACATAGTATTAATTGCACCAAAGATTGCCCCCAGAGCCATCAGCATGGCGAGCGGATAACCAACGCCCATAATAAATTTTGTCATAGGTGCAGATTGTTCCGATAAATACGCAGTTTCTAATTTAACATCCACATTAAATTTAGGATCAGCCGCAACTGCGGCTTTAAAATCAGCAAGCGCGCCGGGCGATATTAATTTTGCACGAATAGTTTGAAAACTGTTACCACGCCGGTAAGCTGCTTGTAAAATTTTAGCATCGCACCACAACTCAGATTCCGCCAAACCACCACCGGACTCAAACATACCTACTACACGCCATTCGGTTTGGCCAAATTTAATGGTGGAGCCAACCGCTAAATTATTAAATTGGTTTTGCGCAGAGCGACCCACAATCAACTCATTTTTACCCGGCTCAAAATTTCTACCTTCAATTATTTTAAATTTATCGCGCACCGCAAAAGCCGCGGGCATGACTCCACGCAGTGACACATTCGCAGAAGTATTGGTAGATTTTTTGGAGATATCCACCACCACAAATAATTCCGCTGAGCTCAGCAACTGCTCACCGTTTTTTTCTATGCCGGGAATACTTGAAATTAATTGTGTTTGTTCATAACTTAAACCACTGCTCATTTCTGAGGTGGCACCCGCGCGCATAATAATCACGGTATTAGGCGAGCCAGCGTTGGACATAGTGCGTTGAAAGCCGGTCGCCATTGACAGTACCGCAATAAATACCCCCACCACACAGGCAACGCCAAAAATTGCCACCACTGAGGTGCCCCAACGCTGGGGAATATTGCGCAAATTCATGAGCGAAATAATAAAAATTTGCGAGATCCAATTGAAAGTCATGATCAGTTTCTCCGCAATGCGCCAATAATATTTAAGCGTAAGCCTTGAATAGCCGGCGCTGCACCCGTGACAAAACCGAGCAAAATTACCAACAGCAATCCGGTGCTCATTATTTTCCATGACATGCCCAAGCCAGGTAAAGTCGCTGCAAATTCAACCGCAGCACCGGTAATAATAAATTTCGCTAACAACAAACCGAGGATGCCGCCAAACACACAGACCACAATGGATTCACACAAGACCATTAGCATTACGGTTACATCTGAAAAGCCCAGTGTTTTTAAAATCGCAAACTCTGGAATTCGTTCGCGAAAGGATTGGGCCATGGTATTACCGGCAACCAGCAGCATGGTAAAAAATACCGCACCCAGAATAAGAGTGGTGATTAAACCTATATCGCCAAATTGTTTAGCAAAGGATTTTGCAAAATCTTTTTCGCTGCTGGTTTTGGTTTCCGCAAATGAATTTTCAAACAGTGCATCTACTGCCGTAGCAACCTGTGCAGATTGTTTAGAATCTTTAACTTTTATAATCAACCAACCAACAGTACCTTCACCGTATTGGCGAGCCTTATCAAAATAATCGTAATGAAACAGCATTGCGCTGGTATCCGCGCCTTCGGTTTTTGCATCGTAAATACCTTCGATCACAAATTCCCACGTGGTACTGCCATTTTTTTGCGGAAACATGCCGATGAGAGGAATTCTATCGCCGATTTTCCAATGAAATTTATCGACTAACGCACGGCCTATAACGGCGCCGACACGATTCTTTTTCCAATTTGCCAGCTGCTCTGGTGGCAACTTAATTAAGTCTTTATAAATATCAAAGTAATCGTCTGCCAAGATAGGAAATTGCGCAAACTGGTTTTTCTGCTCTTGATAATAACCGCCAAACCAATTGGCCACAGTCGCTTTTTCAACGCCAGGTAAAGCCTGCACTTTGGCGAGATAACTTTGTGGTAGCGGCTGGATAATGGATACTTTATGAATCGTAACCAAACGATCCTCACCCGCAATTTCAGCACCACCATCAAAAGCAGCACTGAGCGAACGCAAAAGACCAAACAACAGAAACGCCACCATAATTGATAATACGGTTAAGCTGGTGCGGACTTTTTTGCGGGTTAAATTTTTAAAAATGAAATAGACGTATTTCATGCTGTACCTCGCTAATAAATTATTCTTGGATTAGCTTGCCTTTGTCTAAATGCAGAGTATGGCGCGC
>CAUOQW010000447.1:0-3203 GCA_963506825.1 uncultured Cellvibrio sp. | reverse complement strand
TTCTGTATAGCGGCTTTTAAAGTGGGGCCAGTTTATGCTTGGCTATACCATAAAACAAATTTATCTTTTTTATAGTTTGCATTCCCAAAAGGAATAGTATAAAAATAATACATCACAACGAATCCGCTCACCTTGCGTTCAGCTGGAAGGTTGTAATTTATCTGGCTCCATCTTGAACAGATTGGTGCCCTTGGCAGCCCTATTTAGCGAAAAGATGGATACACAGCACCTTCAAGCATTTGTGGCTATTGCGGAGAGCGGTTCTTTTTCAGGAGCTGGCGAACGCTTACATCTCACTCAACCGGCGATCAGCAAACGTATCGCCCTATTAGAAGAACAGATCAAGGCCAAACTCTTTGAGCGGGTTGGCAGGCAAGTCGTTCTTACCCCAGCGGGGAACTTATTGCTGAATAAGGCGACAAATATATTGAATGAGGTGACAGCCGCTAAACGCGAGATTGCAGATTTGCGGGGCGATGTCACAGGAAAACTCAGCGTAGCCACCAGCCATCATCTAGGCTTGCACTACCTGCCACCTTATTTGCGGGAATTTTCACGGCGTTACCCAGACGTAAAACTAGACTTACATTTTTTGGATTCAGAACATGCGTATCACGAAGTACTCCTCGGCCGATTCGATATCGCCATTATTACGCTTGCGCTCGAGCAAGACGCGCGCATCAACAGCACAGAACTCTGGCAAGACCAGCTCCAGTTCGTCGCGGCGCCCACCCATGCACTTGCAACGCTGGCGAATCTTCGCTTGGCCGATTTAAGCCCCCATCAGGCGATAATGCCCGATATCAACACCTACACCACGCGCATGATTAAGGATTTGTTTGACCGCGAGAACCAACCGCTTGATATCACCATGGTGACCAACCATTTGGACACCATCAAAATGATGCTGAGTATCGGCCTCGGCTGGGGCGTGCTGCCCAGCAGTATTATCGACGACCAACTCAAAGTCTTAGACGTGAGCCACCCGCCGCTCACTCGCTCTCTTGGCTGTATCTACCACAACCAACGCAGCCTCAATAACGCTGCCCGCGTATTTCTTGAGCAACTTAAAGCGCCATTGCCGTAAAACCCGTCGCATAAATCACAATTCCTTTACAAAACAATCACTAAAACTGCATCCAACCGCTAAACTAACAAACATTTCATTGATTACCACTTATTTGATATCAGGATCGTCCTCATGAAAAAACTTCCCCTTTTACTTGCTTGCAGCCTTTTGGCACCTATTGCTCAAGCAGATACAGTATTTGGCATTTACGCTGGCGCTGGCTCTTGGCAATCCGACTACGATGGCAAAGCGGGCGATCCAGCCATCACACTTAAAGAATTAGGTGTGCAAGAGCACCACAACAACTATTTTTATGTAGCGATTGAGCACCCTGTTCCATTGCTGCCCAATATCAAATTGAGCCACACCAATATCAGCAGCGCGCAAACTGGCACTATCACCCAAAGCTTTACACTTGGCGATACCACCTACACCGCCAATGAAGAAGTCAGTAGTGATTTCGATTTAAGCCACAAAGACGCCACCCTCTATTACGAAATTTTGGATAACTGGATTAACCTGGATCTCGGCCTTACCGCGCGTCAATTCGATGGTTACGCGCGCAGCACCAGCACCAGTGGTAACGAAGACATCGACATTGATATGACGATGCCAATGGTCTACGGAAAAATACAGTTCGACCTACCCTTCACTGGCCTCTCCGCAGGTGTTGAAGCTAACTATGCCAGCTATAAAGATGATTCGCTCAATGACTACACCGCAAAACTCTCTTATGTATTTGAGACATTTATTGATCTAGGTGTAGATGTGGGTTACCGCAAAATGGCATTGAAGGTTTCGGATAATGATCTGGAAGCAGATATGACCTTAAAAGGCCCCTACATGGCGCTTACTGCTCACTTCTAATTCTCAAGCATCTACCCCAACAAAAGCTCCGCTCAGTTACCTGAGCGGAGCTTTTGTGTTTTTGGAACAAGCATCTGCGTTATACTGCGCGCCTCTTACATAATTAAGCCTCGCACCCGATGACGCATATAGATTTACTCATCAACGCTCGCTGGATAATTCCAGTCGTGCCAGAAAATCGCATACTAAAAGATTGTGCGATTGCCATTCACCAAGGTGAAATTCTGGCGGTACTGCCACAAGAAGAAGCGGCAAAACGCTACAGCGCCACTCGCGTGGATTACTTGCACGAACATGTTCTAACGCCCGGCCTTATCAACGCACACGGTCATGCCGCCATGACACTTTTACGTGGCTATGCCGATGAT
The DNA here is from genome assembly GCA_963506825.1 of uncultured Cellvibrio sp. Lineage (GTDB taxonomy): Bacteria > Pseudomonadota > Gammaproteobacteria > Pseudomonadales > Cellvibrionaceae > Cellvibrio. The sequence goes on along the minus strand of CAUOQW010000447.1, from coordinate 899 downwards.
CAACCCTTAAATGATTGGCTTAACAATCATATTTGGCCCGCCGAAAAACAATGGGTTGATGAGCAATTTGTACGCGATGGCACCGAGCTTGCGATTGCCGAAATGATTAAAAGCGGCACAACCTGTTTTGCGGATATGTATTTCTTCCCCGAACAAACTGCGCAGGCCGCACTCGATGCCCACATGCGCTGCCAAATTTATTTTACGATTTTTGATTTTCCTTGTGCTTGGGGCTCTGGGCCAGAAGATTATTTTTCCAAGGGCTTGGCGCTGCACGACACCTTTCGCGATAACGATTTAATCAATATTGGTTTTGGCCCACACGCGCCCTATACCGTAGGCGATGAAACGCTCAAAAAAGTCGCCATGCTCTCGCAAGAAATGGATACACCCATTCATATTCATTTGCACGAAACCGCGCAAGAAGTTGAAGACTCTATTCAACAATACGGCATGCGCCCAACACAGCGTTTAATGGATTTAGGTTTACTCTCGCCACTCACACAATGTGTGCATATGACGCAGATTAATGACATTGATTTAGCAATCCTGAAACAGAGTGGCGCGCATGTTATTCACTGTCCCGAATCTAATTTAAAACTCGCGAGCGGCTTCTGCCCCGTTGATAGATTATTAAATGCTGGTGTAAATGTCGCACTCGGAACCGATGGTGCTGCCAGCAACAATGATTTGGATTTATTCAGCGAACTCAAAACCGCTGCACTTTTAGCAAAAGCGGTGAGCGGAAATACTGCAGCACTAGAAGCTCATACCGCACTGCGTATGGCGACTTTAAACGGCGCTAAAGCCTTGGGGATTGATCATCTTGTCGGCAGCTTAGAAGTTGGCAAGCACGCAGATTTAATCGCAATTCATCTTGGCGATTTGGATTTACAGCC
>CAUOQW010000446.1:0-3205 GCA_963506825.1 uncultured Cellvibrio sp. | reverse complement strand
CTTTAATTCATTAATGTTAGGTATGCGCGGCACTCATGCCGAACTTTCGAAACTAAGTCGTTTTTTTGCGGTGGATTATTCACGTGAGCTAACAGAGGGTGCTATGGATAATTATCAAGTGGTACATTCTGGGCGAATTTTTTTGGTTGATCCCAATGGGCGCTATCTGGGTTCGTTTGCACAGCCCCATAATATTGACGCTATGTGGAGCGATTTAAATATTCTTATCAAATAAAAACTAAATGAGAATCAAATGAGAAAGGCTCATACCTCGCTGTTATTTTGAAATATCTGTAGGGGCAGATTTAGTCTAATGGCTACCATGAACTAAAAGTCGCAAAGTTCTATACTGTAGTCGGAAGTTAATGTTTTTATGGCTGTTAAATGTATTACTTTGTTCGGTGCGACGGCATGTACTAAATAGAGTTGGAGGTCGGCTATGATCACTCACGTCTCTGGACTTTTTACTCACCCAAACCAAGAATGGAAAGCGATTCGCGATACCGATGAAAGTATCGGTCACATGTATTTTGCGCATATACTTTTTTTGGCATTAATTCCGCCAGTATGTGCATACATAGGTGTCACCAAAATTGGTTGGAGTATTGGTAATAGCGATCCGGTTTTTTTAACCGAGTCGAGTGCTTTGATCATCAGTTGTCTAATGTATTTAGCCATGCTCGCCGGTATAGGTGTGATGGGAATGTTTATTAAATGGATGTCGCGCACTTATGATTCATCGCCCAGCTTGGCACGTTGCATAGTGTTTGCTACCTATACTGCAACACCATTATTTATGGCGGGGCTGACTATGTTTTATCCCACACCACTTAGTGTGATGTTGGTTGGTGCGGCAGCGGTGTCTTACACCGTGTACTTGCTTTATTCCGGCATAGCGACCTTTATGGATATTCCTGAAGATGAGGGTTTTATGTTTGCCAGCTCTATTCTCACCGTGGGTTTGGTAATGCTGGTTGCGCTTATGGCAATTACAGTGGTGATCTGGGGTTTTGGTTTAGGGCCTATCTACAATTAGTATCCGGCTTTGTAAGGTTCGAATTGGCGTCGTCAAATGCTTTCGGCAATGAAGTTATCCTCAGTAAAGCGGGGTTCTTTGGTTAAATTAGCCCTTAAGAACCCTGACTATCTTTTAAGTTTGCATCCTATCGAATTCAATTACACCTCCATGGGTTTCGCCTTGAGTAGCTATCTCATTCTCTTAATGGTGTTTTGGGGTGCATGCTCGTCTAGACTCCTTTAGAATGGCGCTCACATGAGTGTGGCGTGCAACCTTTGAATTGTTGCCCCACAGTTTTAGCCCAATAAATGTTAGGACGGTAGGTGTGAATAATAAAAGTGAGCTTTTGTCCCAGTTGCGTATAGATCGCGACGCCAAAGCATCCGGGCGTACAATCTGGCCATGGGTGGTGGGTGGTGTAGCTGCTGTTCTATTGGTGGTGGGTGGTTATCACTTGCTTTCAGAAGAGGCACCCTTGCCCGTTACGGTGCAAATGGCGCGGAGGGCTACGGTCGATCCATCATCAGCGAGTGTGTTGGATGCCACAGGTTATGTAGTTGCGCGCCGTCAGGCGAATGTCTCGTCAAAGGTGACTGGGCGTGTGCTTGAAGTGTTAATCGAAGAAGGTATGACAGTTGCTAAGGGTCAAATCGTTGCTCGTCTTGATGATGTAAATGCCAGAAAAAGTTTTGATGTGACCAATGCTGAAATGGATGCAGCTAAAGCGCAAGTGAGCGAAGTGCGCGCGCGTTTGAATGAAGCAAAATTAAATTTTGAACGCAATAATACGCTTATGCAAAAACAACTGGTGAGCCAAGCCGCCTTTGATCTCGCTAAAGCCAATTACGAATCTTTAAGAGCGCAACTTAATAATCGCGAAGAGATTGTTAAAGTTAATGAAAAATTAATCGCCCAGCAAAAACAAAATTTGGACGATTATATTTTGCGCGCCCCTTTTGCCGGTGTAGTTATTGCTAAAACATCACAGCCCGGTGAAATGATATCGCCCATTTCTGCGGGCAGTGGTTTTACTCGTACGGGCATTTGTACGTTAGTAGATATGACCTCTCTGGAAATTGAGGTGGATGTAAACGAGTCTTATATTCAGCGCGTACATGCAGGGCAATTAGCGGAAGCTGTATTGGAAGCTTACCCCGAGTGGAAAATTCCCGCGAAAGTGGCGGCGATTATTCCTACGGCTGATCGTCAAAAAGCAACTGTGAAAGTACGCGTTGCTTTCCAAAATTTAGACCCGCGTATTTTGCCAGATATGGGTGTAAAAGTTTCTTTCTTGAATCCTGAACCTGTTGAAAAGCAAAAACCAAAAGAGCCCTTAGGAATTCGTGTGCCGACTACGGCGGTACGCTCAGAGAATGAAAACAAATTTGTCTATGTTGTTAAAGATGGCGTAGTGCAAGAGCGCAAGGTGAAACTCAACGCGAGTTATGGCAGTGATGTCTATATCTCAGAAGGATTAAGCGCTGGAGAGGACTTTGTGGTGGAGATTTCACCGCAGTTAAAGAACGGTGTGAAAATAGTTCAAGAATAACGAAACCAAAAATGCGCAGCAAACACTGCGCATTTTTTTCAACTGTTGAAAATGGAGCTTGTATGTCAAATTCTACAACGCTAGAAAAATCAGCTAACCCAGTATCGGCCGAAAATGAAGTTTTAGCCAATGACGTTTTAGTAAGCCTAACCAATATCAGTAAAACCTATAAAAAAGGCAAAGAACTGGTATCGGTGTTAAGTGATCTTAATTTAGAAATTCAACGCGGCGATTTTGTTGCGCTTATGGGGCCTTCAGGTTCTGGTAAAACAACGCTGTTAAATTTGTTGGGCGGTTTGGATAACCCATCGTCGGGTGAGTTAATCATTGCCGGACAGCGCATAGATCAGTTTTCATCGGGTCAGCTAACGAAGTGGCGAGCGCAAAACGTCGGATTTATTTTCCAATTCTACAATTTAATGCCTGTGCTCTCGGCAGAAAAAAATGTAGAGCTGCCGCTCCTGTTAACAAATCTCACCAGTAAAGAACGCAAAGCTCACGTGGCCGCCGCTTTAGATTTGGTTGGCTTGGCTGATCGCGCCAAACATTACCCAAGCGAGCTATCGGGTGGGCAAGAACAGCGCGTAGCGATTGCAAGAGCCTTGGTGAGCGACCCCAATTTATTATTGTGTGATGAG
>CAUOQW010000445.1:0-3208 GCA_963506825.1 uncultured Cellvibrio sp. | reverse complement strand
TTGCATTTACCCAAACGGGGTGGCGTTTGTTGCGCATTAAGCCCGCCACTATAAGACCATGAGTAGCGCCTGATAAGCCCGCGTAGGTGCCGTATTCGGGATTAAGGTAATAAACTCCTAAGCCCACGCTTAAGCAACAAAATAAAATCAGCCCAAGCAGCTGGCGTACCGGGAAACTATTTAGTAGCGCCAGCGCGCACAATAAAAATGCCGCGAGATTCATCAAGGTATGGGGCCAGCCAAAATGGACAAAGTTACTGGTGAATAGCCGCCATACCTCCCCTTGTTCCACTTGTGCGCGGGCAAGGCTTAGGAGGGGAAATAAAACGTTAGTCGCAATGGCGAGAGCAACCAGTAAACTTGCAAGACCAAGGTTGACGGCAAAACTGGCAGAGAAATTGAATAACTTCATGGTGTGAATTGATCATTATTTCGCTAGTATAAAACCCAAGCAGACTGGGCAAGGCATATAAGTGCAGTAATTTAGCACTAATCAACTGATATCAATATAAAAACGCGTTGCTAATAAAACATTAGGCTGGAATATGGAATTTAAACATCTCACCATAGATTTGCTTAAAAATGTACTCGATGCACTACCGGATGGCATTTTGATTGTTAGCGGCAGCCGTCAAATGGTCTACACCAATATTCGCTTTCGTGAGTTGTGGAGTATTCCGTTCGATACTCATCTGGATGATGAAGGTAAGGCGATTATGCAATATGCCTTGCCGCAACTTGTAGATCCTGAGGGTTTTCTGCGTATCATAGAATCCTTGCATCAAACCGCGCATTCGTTCGAGGATGAAATAACCTTGCGTGATGGTCGCGTTTTCCGACGTCGCAGTGTGGCTTTCCAAAATGCTGATTTGGGTCAATCTAGAATCTGGATTTTTACTGATGTCACTGCCATTACTTATAGCCATATAGATAGCTTAACCGGCTTGTTGAATCGCAATAAATTTGAACGTCATTTTTCATCTATCAGCGTTGCCGCGAGCCCGCAATCTATAGTGGGCATTGCGCTTTTTGATCTCGATCATTTTAAATTATTTAACGATACCTACGGCCATGCGGCAGGTGACGATGTGTTGCGTAATATCGGCAAAGTAATTCGCCATCATTTACAGCGAACTTCGGATGCGGGTTATAGAGTCGGTGGTGAAGAGTTTTTCTTGCAGTATCACAGTCGCAGTCGCGAAGACGTGATTAGTTTTATTAATAATATTCGCAGTGATGTTGAGCAGTTGGCGATTCCCCATATCGCCAACCCCCCATTTAATTGCGTCACTATTTCTTGTGGATTTGGCATTTGCACCAAGCCAAAATCGCCGGAATTTATTTATCGCCAAGTAGATAGTGCACTGTATAAATCCAAGGCTAATGGCAGAAACCAAATTACTTTAGTGGAGTTAGATGAGTTGTGTGCTTAATGGTGAGCTTTAATTCGCTTTAAAACCGCTTCGGCATCTACTTCCTGCGTAGGGTGATTTACAAAATGCGGCACCACTTCTTTTGTAATCTGCAAATGCTTAACCAGTTGGCGACAGCAGCGACAAGTTACTAGATGCAATCGAACTTTCCACGGCAGTGCGCCACTCATATTTTTATCGAGATAATCGCTTGCTAAAGAGGTCACATCTTTACAACTTAGCATGTGCCTGTCTCCTGATAACGGTCTATCACTTGCATTAAGGTTAAACGCGCGCGATGAATCAATACCCGCACATTGGCGGCGCTCACCTGTAAAATTTCACAAATATCTTCGAATGATTGCTGTTCAATATCACGTAATAAAAATGCCGCCTTTTGGGCAGGCGGTAAAATATTGAGCGTTTTATTAATGCAGCGTTGCAATTGTTTTTCTTCCAAAAGTTGTTCTGGCGATTCTATATGCCATGCCGGTGTTGGGGATAATCGATGACCGTCTTGCGCAAATTGAGCGCTGTCTAAATAACTGCCGGGAGTTTCTCCATCTAGTTCATCTAGCGAAACTTTGCGCGATTCCCGGCGTAAGCGCGCTTTGGCTTCGTTACTCACAATCGTCATCACCCAGGTTTTTAAGGATGAACGCTGTTCAAATTTACAAATGTTTTTGTGGATCGCAACCCAGGCATCCTGAACTACATCATCGGCAAAGGTCTCGCCGCAAAGTGCGCGGGCGATAACCAGCATGGTGTGTTGAAAACGCGTGATGATTTCGCAAAAGGCGCGATCATTTCCTGCGATCAATGCTGCGATAAGTTGCTGCTCATCCGAGAAGTTCGGTGTGGGCGATGTGGTCATTCTTCTGGCTCAATCTTAAGTTCTGCGCAGGTTACCATAAGACCCGCCATGAGTATTAGAGACGCGAGTCATCGAATTGTTACAGTCTTATGTGGAAGTAAAATTTTACTGGCTATCATCGGCTCAGCTTTTTATACTCGCCGACCTGCCAGCTTTGGCAGGTTTAACGATTGCACCTAAGATCGCCCATTGAATGTGGCACAGCGACGGCAGTAGTAGGCAAAGCTAATCGGAAAAAGCGCAGTTTATTTTAATAAATGAGCATTTTTACGATTAGCTTTAACGCCCTAATGCCTAGCACCTTGATCTGTGCGAATTTCTATTATCAAGTGACCTTTGGTAGGGGTCACCACTGAGAAGGACTGAACAATGCCTATTATTACTCTCCCTGACGGTTCCAAACGTCAATTCGATGCCCCCGTGTCCGTATACCAAGTTGCTGCTGATATTGGCCCTGGTTTGGCCAAGGTAACTCTGGGTGGCCGCGTCTTTTTAAATGGCGATAAAACGGGTCAACGTGTAGATGCGCACGATCTCATCACTGAAGATGCGAATTTGGTGATTTTCACCCCTAAAGATGAAGACGGCCTTGAGATTATTCGCCACTCCTGTGCGCATTTGCTTGGTCACGCGATCAAACAATTGTTCCCCAATGTGAAAATGGCCATTGGCCCAACCATTGATAGCGGCTTTTATTACGATATTGATATCGAGCAAAAGCTGACGGATGAAGATTTGGTCGCGATTGAAGCGCGCATGATCGAATTGGCTAAAACCGAATATGACGTGGTGAAACAAAAAGCGACATGGCAAGAAGCCTATGACGTTTTCACCGCGCGTGGAGAGACTTACAAACTGGAGATTTTGGATCGCGACGTGCCTAAAGATGCCACGCCGGGTCTCTATCATCACGAAGAATATG
>CAUOQW010000444.1:0-3210 GCA_963506825.1 uncultured Cellvibrio sp. | reverse complement strand
TCGCATCTTCAGTGAAAAAATCCGGCGCACCGTGTGGGCCATAGAGCACACCAATTTCCCACTCACCTGAGGCAGGATAATTAGGAATTAGGCTCACAGGTGCAGCGGCAGGGGAGAAGCTTGGCGCTGGTGTTGTGCATGCTGCGATGTTTGGATTACTAATCGCCAACATATCCGTAGCACGCAAAGTACGACCTGCATGACCACCAAATTGACCGAGTGCGAAGGTGGAGCGGCTGCCTAAATAAACGGGAACATCAAAACCATTGCGAACTGCGAGATAACTTCTGCAACCGGAATCGGCTTTGCCGACTTCAAGAATTTGTCCGGCTTTTACGGGAACCGGTGCCCAGAAGGGAATTAATTCGCCGTCCAATTTCGCAGGCGAGCTTGCGCCTGTTAACGAAATTACTGCGTCACTATGAAAGCGTAATTTGGGGCCGATTAACGTAATTTCTAAGGCCGCTGCGCTTTCATGATTGCCCACAATACGATTCGCCAATCGGAATGCGTAATCATCCATAGGGCCAGAAGGGGGAACACCAACGCTCCATAAGCCAACGCGACCGGGATAATCTTGCACGCTGGTGTAGGTGCCGGGTTGAATCACTTCAATCACCGGTGCTTTGTATTCAAAGCTGGCGAGTTTGTTGGTGGCGACATCGCCGCTACCAAAAAAATCTGACGCAATTATTTGGCGTAAGTAATCAAGGTTGGTCGCAATGCCTGCCATGCGTGTTTCATTTAAAGCGGTTTGCATTTTTGCGATGGCATCTGCGCGATTTTCGCCGTGCACAATAATTTTTGAAATCATGGGGTCGTAGTAGGGCGATACTTCCGTACCCGTTGAAACCCAAGTGTCATTGCGTGCGGAATCTGAAAATAAAACGTCGGTCAATACGCCGGGCGATGGTTGGAAATCGCGCACGGGGTCTTCCGCATATAAACGCACTTCAATGGCCGCGCCTTTAGGTGTGATATCAATATCAAATGAGGGTGGCATACCTGCAGCGGTTAAAATCATCCACTCAACTAAATCTACACCAGTGCATGCTTCGGTAATCGGGTGTTCAACTTGTAAGCGTGTATTTACTTCCAAGAAATAAAATGAATCGCGCGCGGCATCGTAAATATATTCCACTGTACCTGCAGAGCGATACTTAACGGCTTCGCCCAAACTTTGGGAGGCGGCTAATAATTTATCGCGGGTGGCTGTAGGTAGGTTTGGCGCTGGCGTTTCTTCAACCACTTTTTGGTTGCGGCGTTGCAGCGAGCAATCGCGTTCGCCCAGTGCTAATACATTGCCTAAGCCATCGCCAAAAATTTGTACTTCTACGTGGCGAGCGTTATCCACAAAGCGTTCAAGAAATACCCCGCTATCGCTAAAAAAGTTTTGACCTAAACGCTTAACGGTTTCATAAGCATTAATTAATTCTGCTTCACTATTACAGCGTGTTAAACCAATACCGCCACCGCCAGCAGTGCTTTTTAGCATCACGGGATAACCCAGTGCAGCGGCAGATGAAACAGCTTCTTCTAAAGAACCTAATAAACCTGTACCGGGCGTAAGTGGTACGCCAGCTTTTTCTGCAATTTCACGCGAGGTATGCTTTAAACCAAACTCGCGCATTTGCGTGGGCGTTGGCCCGCAAAACGCAATACCATTGGCTTCGCATTGTTCGGCAAACTTTGCATTTTCAGAAAGAAAACCGTAACCGGGAATAATCGCTTGTGCACCGCTTTCGCGTGCGGCGGCTAGAATACGATCAACTTGTAAATAACTTTCGGCAGCGGTGTTGCCACCCAAACACACAGCCACATCACAGGCGGTAACATGCGCAGAATTGCGGTCAGCATCGGAATAAACGGCAATCGATTTAACGCCCATTTTCTTGAGCGTTTTTGCAATTCGTACCGCAATTTCGCCACGGTTTGCGATTAAGACTGTGTGAAACATATTCCTTCTCCGACTGTAATTTTTTGACCCCCACCCAACCTCCCCCTTCATAAAGGGGAGGGGCTAACGGCTCGCTTGTATCTAGAATGAAGCGAGGCTCAACTCCTCCCCTTTATGAAGGGGGAGGCTGGGAGGGGGTTTATTTTTTCAATGAGGCGATGTAAGCACGCCATCCGCCCAAATGCGTAATATCCGTTGCGCCTTCAACCGCGGCGCCTTCACAAATAAAACCTTTTACTTCGCGGCCATCATCCAGCGTGAGTGTGCCTATGCCGAGTGGTGCTGGAATCAACGCAACAAAACTACCAAAGTATTGAAGTGGTACATCCCACAATTCCACATTAATTTCCGCACCAATTTCTCCCGCTTTGCCGCGAATTAATCCAGGTTTGGGTGGCGTGGTGTTGGGGAGTGCAAAGAGGCGATAGCTATTGGATGTAAATGCACTTTCAACAAAAATGGCATTGCGTTCTTGCAATTGAACATTTAGTGGCATGCCAGTGAGATGCGCGCCTACAACTGCGAGGCGAACATAATTTGCAGGCGGAATATTTTTTGAAATTAACATGGGTGCTTTGCGGTTGGTGATACCCAGGTTTAAATCTACGTTGACTTGCCACACCTTACCGAATTTCACTAATGCAGCATCTTGCCAAGCGGGCGCAATTAAGGTGATACCAAAAGGCAAACCATCTTGGCGCATGGCGGCTGGGAGAGCCAGTGCAGAGCAATCTGCTAAATTCACAAAATTGGTGTAAGTGCCCAGCTGACTATTGACTAAAACAGGTTCAGCATCGACTTCTGCTGTCGTAGGGTGGCGCGGTGACGTGGGCACTACGAGTGCATCAAAACCGCTCATGAGTGTTTGAATTTCACGGGCTAAATCTGCGCGGCGATATTCACTGCGGTAAGCATCCGTCGCCGAAAAATTAACAGCGTTTTCAATGATGCCGCGCACAACGGGATTCATATCATCCGCGTGTTCTTGCATAAACTCTGCAACTGCCGCATGGCGTTCAGCAATCCACGCGCCGCCGTATAATAATTGCGCGAGTGTAAACATGGGCGTGAAATCTACAGGAACTAATTCTGCGCCAAACGCTTTGAAATTTTCGAGTGATTGTTCCCACGCGAGTTCGGCGTTTTTATCTCCGAACCATTGTGGGTTTAAAGGAATGCCGAAGCGAAGCTTACCGGTGAAATAAACGGGGGGCTTAGGTGGTGTGCGAGAAAAACCATCGGCACGATCGAAG
>CAUOQW010000443.1:0-3223 GCA_963506825.1 uncultured Cellvibrio sp. | reverse complement strand
CGGTTTAGCTTTATCGCTTACTCTATTTTCATTAAATTTTTTAGGCGATGGCTTGCGCGATGCTTTAGATCCACGTGCATCTAAGGATTAAAACTCTATGTTGTCTGTTAAAAATTTACGTGTAGTTTTTAATACTCGCAACGGCACCACGGTCGCCATCGATGATTTAAGCTTTGAGCTTAACGCGGGCGAGGTGCTGGGAGTTGTGGGTGAGTCTGGCTCGGGGAAATCTGTTGCCTGCTATAGCTTGCTCGGTTTAATTCCTATGCCGCCGGGTAAAGTTGAGCGCGGTACAGCAGAGTTTTTAGGGCAAGATTTATTGCGTATGAGCGAGTCAGAGTTGCGCAAGATTCGCGGCCACAAAATCAGTATGATTTTCCAAGATCCTATGACTTCGCTTAACACCTATATGCTTATTTCGGATCAGATGGTTGAAGTCGTGCAGGAGCATAAACCGTTTTCAAATCAAGAGGCACGCAGTAAAGCTGTGCAGGCTTTAATAGAAGTAGGAATCCGCGATGCAGAGATACGCATTGATAATTACCCACACCAGTTCTCTGGCGGTATGCGTCAGCGTGTCATGATTGCTATGGCGTTGATTGCAGAGCCAGAATTATTAATTGCCGATGAACCCACCACCGCGCTTGATGTAACCGTACAGGCACAAATTCTTGCCTTGATTAAAAACTTACAAGTAACCCGCAAGCTAGCTGTTATTTTCATCACTCACGATTTGGGTGTTGCTGCACAAATGGCCGATCACATTTTGGTGATGGAAAAGGGCAAACAAGTCGAGCAAGGCACGACTGAACAGATTTTCAAAAGTCCAACGCAGCCGTACACCAAAAAATTATTGAGTGCGGTTTTAACCAGTGCAAAACCAACGCCGAGTTTGGCAGAAAAATCAGAACCACCCTTATTGCAGATTAAACATTTAAAAACTTATTTTGTGCAGTTTGGCGGCGCTTTTATTAAGCGTTTACTCAGCACCCAAAAAGCGGTGGATGATATTAGTTTACATATTCATCGTGGTGAAATTCTTGGTGTAGTAGGCGAATCAGGGTCGGGTAAGTCCACCCTTGGGCGCAGTGTTATGCGTATAGTAGAAGCGCAATCGGGTGAGATTCTGTTGGAGGGCAAAGATTTATTGCAATTGTCAGAGTCAGATTTAAAAAAATCGCGTCGTCACTTTCAAATGATTTTTCAAGATCCTTATGCATCGCTAAATCCCCGTATGACCGTGTTTGATGCACTGGCGGAACCTTTGCTGGTGCACGGTCTTGCCACCCAGGAAAATGTACTGGTGCAAGTTAATTCATTGATGGATGACGTGGGTTTGGATCGTAGTTTTATCCGCAAGTATCCTCACGAATTTTCGGGCGGTCAGCGGCAGCGTATTGCGATTGCGCGGGCAATTGCGTTAAAACCAAAATTGATTATTGCAGATGAGCCGGTATCGGCATTGGATGTGACTATTCGCGCGCAAATTTTAAAACTCTTGCTTGAGCTTACGCAAAAACATCAACTAACTATGCTATTTATTTCGCACGATATGTCAGTAGTGCGTTATTTGTGCGATCGCGTGTTAGTGATGCAAAACGGTTGTTTAGTAGAAGAGGGTGAAACAGAGGCTTTATTTGCTGCACCTAAAGAAGAGTATACACAACACTTGTTGGCAGCTATTCCAAAACTATAACAGCGGCAAATGCCGCTGTTATAGTTTTAGTGATTCTCAAAAATCCTTAATTCTTCGCATCAACCAACACAATTAATTCTTGCTTGGGTTGAATACTCGTCTCGTCCTTAATTTTATTCCACTGCATTAGTTGTTTAACGCTTACGTCATATTTGGCGGCGACTTTTCCAAGCGTATCGCCAGATTTTATGGTGTATTTTAAGGTTTGTGATTCTTTGCTCTCACTCGCCTTTGTTTGGCTGGTTACTTGGCTGTCTTTTGTTTGATTGTTTTTGACTGTGTTATCGCTGACTTGACTTAGCACAACTAATTTTTGCCCAACCTTAAGCGCGCCTTTGGTGCTCATATTATTTAGGCGAGCCAAGGTTTCTACCGAGGTGTTTTTTGCCTTGGCGATTGACCATAAATTTTCACCTGACTTCACCGTGTGATAAACGTTCTGCGTTTTTTCTTGCGGGTTAGCTTGCTGGGCAACGACCGTTTCAGTTGGGCTATCTGTGCTTGGCGAAAGTGGGATTTGTAAACGTTGCCCCGGCGTTAGCTTAGCGCTCTTCAGCGAGTTAATTGCTTGAATCTTGGTGGCACTTACACCGTATTTTTTTGCAACAGCTTCGAGGCTATCGCCTTTTTTAACTTGATGCTCCCGCCATTTAACGCTGGCAACTTTAGGCAGCGAATCCAATTGCAATCTGAATGTTGCAGCAGCATCTACCGGAACTAACACATGGCGAGGTTCGGTTGGGTCTGTCAGCCCACTTTTAAACCCTGCGTTTAATTTTTTTAAGAGCGCCACATCGAGCGAACTTTGTTGTGCAGCTTCGCTAAGGTTAATTTGTGAATCCACATTTATTTTGACGAAATAGGGCACGTCAGGAATGGGGTAGAGATTGAAATCATAAATATTGGGGTCGGCAACAATTTTAGAGAGAGCGATAAGTTGCGGAATGTAGCCTTGGGTTGTTTTATTTAAAGGTAAGGACCAAAAGTCTGTTGGTTTGCCAGCGCGGCGATTTTTATCAATCGCTTGTTGAATCGTACCGTCGCCTGCGTTGTAAGCGGCAACGGCAAGTAGCCAATCGTTATCAAAGCGAGTGTAGAGTTTTTTGAGTAAGCGAATCGCCGCATCGGTAGAGGCCACCACGTCCCTGCGGCCATCGTACCAACTGTTTTGTTTTAAACCGAAGTTGCGCCCAGTTGCAGCGCCAAATTGCCACATGCCCACATTTTGGTTGCCGGGTGAGCTAGCCGTTGGATTGTAGGAGCTTTCAATAAACGGCAGTAGCGCCAGTTCCATGGGCATGCCATTCGCTTGCATCTCACTGGCTACGAAATATAAATAGGGTTCGCTCTGCTGCATTACGCCATAGAAATATTTTTTCTTGCTGGTATAGAAGCGTATTTGCGCATCAATCGTACTATTAGACGCTTGCGGTAAGCCATAACCTGCGCGGATGCGATCCCAAACGCTGTCGTATTTGCTTTCTGTAGGTTGTAGTTCGGGTGCGGGCGAAGTTGGTGTAGGTGCCG
>CAUOQW010000442.1:0-3226 GCA_963506825.1 uncultured Cellvibrio sp. | reverse complement strand
TTAACGCGCGCTGAAAGAGTAAGACTTGACCCGCAACACGAACAGTGTTGCGGGTTTTATTTTGTCTCAAATTTACACTCGCCGCCACTCAGCCGCCTATATCACCGCTCTGCCTCAAGTATCCGCCACTCTCACGGAAGATCCCACGCATAGCCAAGCAACCGCTTATTCTGCAACCTCAATCAGCTAACCACATCGGTTTAGGAGCAGAACATGTTGTGCAAAAAAAATGGCGGTTATATCGCAATTATTATTGGTGTACTGGTAGCGCTTTTTGTTGCCAACAAATCTCATGCAGAAAATTTTGAGGGGCTTGATGTAAAAGTTGAGGGCAAGGGCGCGGCGATTATTTTTATTCCCGGCCTTAACAGCGCCGCCTCAGTATTTACCGAAACTTGCGCTGCACTTAAAACCAAGCGCCAATGTCATTTATTGCAGTTGCCCGGTTTTGCCGGAAACCCTGCGCGAGCGGCAAGCGATAAAGATTTCTTGCTGGATATGCGCGATAAAATTGTGCACTACGCGCAAACTAAAAAACTGAAAAAAGTAACCTTAATTGGCCATAGCTTGGGTGGAACCCTGAGCTTAATGATTGCACAGCACTCACCCGATTTAGCAACCAAAATTGTGATTATAGATGCACTGCCATTTTATTCTGCGATTCAAAACCCAGCGGCCACATCAGAATCCATGAAGCCGCAAGCAGAACAAATGCGCACTATGATGTTGAATCAACCACGCGAAGATTACTTGAAGTTCGGCACGCAAAATCTTATGGGCATGAGCAATAACCCCGCGCGAATTCCGCAGCTTACGGAATGGTTAAAAACCAGCGATAGCTCTACCACAGCAAATGCAATGTATAGCATGATGGTGACTGACTTGCGTAAACCCATTGCCAGCATAAAAGCACCCACACTCGTATTAGGTGCATGGGCAGCCTATAAAGCTTATGGCGCAACCAAAGAATCCACCAAAGCGATTTTTACGGCACAATACGCAGAATTAGAACAGGCTGATATTCGCATGTCTGAAACGGGCTATCATTTTTTAATGTGGGATGAGGCAACCTGGGTAAACCAACAAATTAATGAATTTTTAACTAAGTAATTTCACTCTGCGCAAGGATGCGCATATTTTAACAAAATCCAGAACAGGAAATAAATTCGATGGAAACGCCAATAATCACCTTAGATCAACAACGCGAAGATTTTTCACGGCGCCGCTTTTTGGCAATGCCATTGGCTGGCGCAATCTGCTGGTCAATTGCAGGCATCACGAGTATTTTTGTTTCTATACACGTGGCTGCATGGGTACTGTTTATCGCAACTGGCAGCATTGTTTATTTGGCAATGTTACTTACTCGCTTTACTGGCGAAGATTTCTTTAGAAAAGATAAACCTAAAAATAGTTTTGATGGATTATTTTTGCACTGTATAGCTATGGCAGCCCTCGTTTACAGCATCGCCATTCCGTTCTTCATGATAGATGCGCGCTCACTGCCACTGAGCATTGGCATTTTAACCGGCTTAATGTGGCTGCCCTTCTCTTGGATTATTCAACATTGGGTGGGTACATTTCACGCAATCTGTCGCACACTGCTGATAGTGGCTGCGTGGTATATGTTCCCACAACAGAGCTTTGTCGTGATCCCCGCACTTGTTGTGATAGTTTATGCCATTAGCATTTACACATTGGAAATGCGTTGGCGTAAACTTTCACGCCATAACACTTAGAAAGGATAGCCTCGATTTATGAGCAACAATAAAGATAAAACCACACAGCGTTACCTAATAGCGCAATGCGCATTTTGGTGCAGCTATGGTGCACTTAACTTAATTTTTATGGGCTTATGGGGCGCAACTCTCTCGCCTTTTTTAATCATACTCTTTATTGCTCTCTCCCTAATACTCGGTTTAATTACCCATGGCTTTCGGCATTTATATAAAATCTACGCAAACAACTGGACACTGCTAAAAGTTGGTGTTCATTTAATTTGGCTAATTCCTCTGGCAGCGCTACTTGCGCAATTTATTTTATTTATTTTTATATGGTCACTAATCACCTTATTTCCTGCCACTGCTGCTGGAGCTCAACCTACCAGCACAGGCGGCATGATTGGCTATACAATAAACTACTGCATTATGTTAGGCCTCTGGTGCACCATTTATTTATTGCGCGCCGAGTTTAAAAAACGCCGCAATTCGGAAATTGCCCACTGGCAACTGCAAGCACAACTCAAAGAAAATGAATTGCAATTTTTGCGCAGCCAAATTAACTCGCATTTTTTATTTAATGCCATTAACAATTTACGCAGCCTTGTTAAGGAAGATGCCGAACAAGCGCGCGAAGGCTTGGCCAACCTATCGGTATTATTGCGCGGCCTATTGCATAATGACGGCCAACAGCTGGTAACCCTGCGCGAAGAAATGGAATGGGTGAAAGGCTATCTTTCGCTGGAGGCTTTGCAATTTGAAAATCGCTTAAGTACAACTATTGAAGTCGATGAAACCTTGCTCACCGCCAAACTGCCACCTTTAATTCTGCAAACCCTAGTAGAAAATGCGATTAAACATGGCATAGCCGCGCGCCGCGCTGGCGGGCATTTAAGCATCACTATTAAAAAATCCTCACCAACACATTGGCAAATAAAAGTAATTAATCCCTTGCCAGAATTTCAACCGACCCATCAAGGCAATAAAATTGGTTTGCGCAATGCGCGCGAGCGTTTGCAAATTGCCTTTGGTGAACAAGCCAGTCTCAATTTAGATATCACCGAACAAGTTACTGCAACGGTAGAGATTTCCCTATGAAACTATTAATTGTGGATGACTCGCGCCTAGCGCGCAAAGAACTCGCCGATATGCTGGCCGATATTCCCAACACAACACTTGTCGCAGAAGCGGTAGATGTGAATAGTGCAATCGCAGCCATTAATACGCACAAACCCGATTTAGTTCTGCTGGATATTCACCTCCCCGACGGCGATGGCTTTGATGTACTGGAACAGAGCGATTTTACGCCGCAAGTTATTTTCACCACCGCCTATGAACAACACGCGCTGCGCGCGTTTGAATTTAATGCGCTGGATTATTTATTAAAACCCGTGACCTATGAACGCTTAACAGCGGCCATTCAAAAAAGTATTAGCAAAAAAAACACGCCCGCTCAACCAATAATTGCAAGCACACCCAAAACCCGCACCGATCAAATTTTTGTGCGCGAT
>CAUOQW010000441.1:0-3227 GCA_963506825.1 uncultured Cellvibrio sp. | reverse complement strand
TTTTTTATGTCTTCAATACTACCGTCAGCAATTGCATGAAAGAGAGGTGTCCACTCTAGGTGTTTAGGATCTGCACCAACGTTAAACAAAAACCTTACAACATCAAATCGCCCAAAGCGGGATGCGACTCGAAGAGGTGTTTCAAAGTATTTTGTGCGCTCATTCGGATTTGCTCCCTCAGAAACCAGTTGCTTTACTTGCTCCAGAAGATCGGGTGAGTTTTTATAAATAACGTCCAGCAACGGAGTTTTTGGCTTCCAGAAAATTCCCTTAAAGATGAGAGTTATTAATAGCTTGATAATTCTCACGGTGAATACCTTTTACAAGTTAGATGGAAATATTATTTCGAGCCCGGTTTGAAATTCAGCCCAAAACCAAAGCGATCATTCATCATTTCGTGCGCCATTTTTTGTTTGGTGCCTTCAAAATATTCCACCACTTTCGTAATTTGCAAATTGCCGCCATTGTTTTCAATCATGGCGATGGCGCACATCAAGGCGTTGGTGCCGTTGTCGAGTTTTACTTCTACGGGTGATTGGTTGGGCGTGGTGATGGTGACTATGCCGTTGGTGTGTGTCCAGTTGGCAACGCCTTCGTAAATAAAAGTGAAAATCAGTAGACGTTTAATTTGAGATAATTGATCGCCGTTGATAAAAATATTTTCGCCGTTCACATTATTGCCAGAGCGATCATCGCTATCTAAATGCACGAAGGGTGGGTGATTAAAACTGCCCCAGCAATCGCCCAGGGCTTGCACAATACCGCGGCGGCCATCGGCTAACTCAAACATGCAGCCTAAATCTAAATCGATTCCGTTTGAGCGCGGCTTGCCGCCAGTGCCCATAATTTTAGTTAAAAAACTAGGCGCTGCTGGTTGGCTATTCGGCAGCGCGGCTTGGTTCCAATTGAGGTTGACGACTATGCGGCCAAAACCTTGATTGCCTTTTTTCTCTAACGATACTTTATCGCCGCG
This sequence comes from uncultured Cellvibrio sp., assembly GCA_963506825.1. GTDB lineage: Bacteria > Pseudomonadota > Gammaproteobacteria > Pseudomonadales > Cellvibrionaceae > Cellvibrio. The sequence continues at coordinate 2,254 of CAUOQW010000441.1, read as the reverse complement.
TTTGGCGAGTGTGACTTTCGAAAGAGATACTTTTTTCGGTTCTTGTACTGCAGGTTCTGGTGTAGTCGCTGCTGGTGCTGGTGCAGGCGTGTTAGTCGGCGCAGCTTCTGCTTCAGTGCCGCCAAAATGTTTTAGCAATGCTGATAAACCGCCGTTAAAACCTTGGCCAACCGCGCCAAAGCGCCATTGATTATCGCGCTGGTAAAGCTCGCCAACAATGATGGCTTTTTCGTCTTGGAAATCGCTGCCGGAGAATGAAAAAGTTGCATCGCCTAAACGTAAATTGCTCGCGCCTATAGAGCGCATACTGCCCGCGCCCGTAATAGAAGCAGTGAAGACAAGTTTTTGAATACTGCTGGGCAAACCTGCGAGATTAATTTTAAAGGTGGATTGGTCGGCAGCTATGGCGAGCGTGACTGCATCACCAGGGCAAGCGGTTTGGTTAAAGAACACCATGTAGCGGTCATCGGATAATTTGTCGTTGGCATCCAAGCCAAAACAGGCGATATCGATTTCCATGCCCGCAGCGGCGACTTGCAACACCAGCGGGAATGGGCCTGAGCAACCTATATCAGCTAATTTGGTTTTTTGTCCGCGTGCGAGTGTGGCCATGGTGAGGTTCCTTGTGAAATTTTAAGCAATCGTTATTAATGTCGTGCCAAGAGTAAATGAATTTTTACGTTCGCAGAAGCTAACGGCTTCGCAGAGTTTTAGCTTGCCAGTAAACCCTGTTGCTTGGCCAATTTCAGCCAGCTGGGGTATTCGGTCATTAGCAAATCATAGAGCTCGGCATCTGAATGTTCATCTGGCGATGCTACGGAAAAATAATTCGCGTTATCGATGAAACGACCGTCGAGTTCATCAAGTTTCTCCAAGAATGGAAAGTCTGAATCACTCGATAGCATTTTGCTGACTTTGGCTTTCTTGCCTTTACCAATCCCCATAAATTGCCAAAAGATGGCCTCTTTACTTGACCAGCGCAATTGGTTTTCAGTGCGCGCTTTATCCGAGGTAGTGCCATCGGTGACGAACATTACATAGACGGGTAGGTTGGATTTGAGTGGTGTTTTGCGCTCTTTTCCGTCTGCGTCGGGAAAATAAAATTTGCGTACGGTCTCCATGGCTAAACCGTATTTGGTATCGCCTTCTAAAGGGTGTCGTTTGATAACTTGCTCAACGTAATTGCCGCTATTTGCTAATCCCATGGGCGCGGGTTGATGGGCTTTTTCACCAAAAAGAAATACGTCAATTTCCTGATCATCATCAAATTTACAACCCAGTGCCAGAATGCGTTCAGAGAATGTTTGCACCAAACCTTTTTTGTACAGCATGTACATAGAGCCGGAGATATCCAGAACCAAACACACTTTTGCTTTGTGGCTTGATAAGCCTACCTTTTCCAGTGAGACCGATGCTTGTTTGACGAGGTTTACCAAGCGAGGTGCCTGTTGTTCCACTTTTTTGAGCAGGGATACGCTGGCGGTTTGTGCTGGTGCTTCTGGCGCAGCTTCTGCTTCAGTGCCGCCAAAATGCGTTAAGAGTGCAGACAAGCCGCCATTAAAACCTTGGCCGACTGCGCCAAAGCGCCATTGATTATCGCGTTGGTAAAGCTCGCCGACGATGATGGCTTTTTCATCTTGGAAATCGCTGCCGGAGAATGCAAACGTTGCATCGCCTAAACGTAAATTGCTCGCGCCTATAGAGCGCATACTGCCCGCACCCGTAATAGAAGCAGTGAAGACAAGTTTTTGAATACTGCTGGGCAAACCTGCGAGATTAATTTTAAAGTTGGATTGATCTGCTGCTATCGCGAGCGTGACAGCATCGCCGGGGCAAGCGGTTTGGTTGAAGAACACCATGTAGCGGTCGTCGGATAATTTGTCGTTAGCATCCAAACCAAAACACGCGATATCGATTTCCATACCCGCAGCGGCGACTTGCAACACCAGCGGGAAGGGCCCCGAGCAACCTATGTCAGCCAGTTTGGTTTTTTGTCCGCGAGCGAGTGTGGCCATGGTGAAATTCCTTGTGATTATTTATAGATATTTATTTGTCGTCATCCTCGTGCAGCGGGGATCCAGCTCTTGATTGTAGCTTTTTAACGGCTGGATCCCCGCTGCGTGAGGATGACGATTCCCAGATAAAATTTTTATTCCGTTCATCCTGAGCGGTGATAGCAGTCGTTAAGAATAAGTCGGTTGTTTTAATCCACTGTGATTATGCAGTTCATTCGCTTCGGCTTTTTTGCGAGTAC
>CAUOQW010000440.1:0-3229 GCA_963506825.1 uncultured Cellvibrio sp. | reverse complement strand
GTTGAGGTTGGAAGAAGGCGAAAATCACTCAGCGTTGAAAATACCTTTTCGCGCGACTTGAAAGATGTTCAAGAATGTATAAATGAATTGCCTCTACTCGCTCAGCAGCTTGTCACCCGGTTAAGGCGAATTGATGATGATTATAAAATTGTGAAACTATTCGTAAAAATAAAATTCTCTGATTTTACTTCAACCACCATTGAGCGCAGCGCGGGATCAGTATCCCTAGTAGAGCTCCAAGAATTATGTAAGGAGGCTCATGCGCGTAAAGGTATTGCAGTAAGGCTTCTTGGAGTGGGAGTCGGTTTTATCGATTTACGAGAGGATGGGTCATTTTTTCAGCTGGATTTTTTCAAATAATTCTTACCCGCATCAATGCGTTGGCGTGCCCTTTCTGGAGTGAGGTTACCCGCGTTCATTCAATCTGCTCGCCCTGCAATAGGTAAGTTTGTAGGATATCTCTCACAAGCTTCATAGCAATTGTCGCCTAGTAGAAACCTTACGATCAGGTACAATTCAATCGCTAATGGACATTCACTCAAGGACGATAGATATGAAAAATTTACATATGGGTACCGAATCGATATCAGTTAAGGAAGCGCTGGCGATTGTAAAACGCAACATTTGTTGGTTGCAAAGCAGAATCGACGAAGTAGATCTGGAGGGACATATCGGGCAGCAGATCAGAAATTTCTACCAGAAGAAACTGAATACGCAAAAGCTTGCAATTAACTGGTTAACGCAGCACGTCAACTACTGATTATATAGGTGATCAAGGATGAATATAAAACCACTGAACTTATTACTTCCCTCAATTGCATTATTAATGTTAATTGGCTACTTCTTACTACCCCAATTTAAAGCGGTTCGCCTTATGTTTCTAGATTCGACACAGTTTGTCGATGAGGCTAACCGATCCAACGAAAAGCTTGATGCAGAGCTTAAACCGTATATTGAGCACAATAAAAAACTCAATGAAAGTAAGTTAGAGTCAGATTCAAAAGCGGATTAATAGTATATACCTAGGAATCTAAAGTTATTATCCAGAAAATCAATTTCCCGTCATGTGTATCCTCAAGATTTTGCTGATCATTAATGCATAGAATGAATAGAGATGATGCAATAACGGGCAATTGATTTTATCTGCAACCAATGAAATAAATTCACTAATTTACCCAGCTTATTAGCAACGACACCAGAGCGTGAATGCTTAGTGGCAGCTAGATAGGAACATTCGTGCCAAATCCTCTCACCAAATAAATGCCTTAGGCCGTGCCAGAAACTGCTGTCGGGAGACAAAAGTTTCATGATGAGGCGCTAACACTCGATTGCTGTATTGATGTACAGTATAATAGCAGCGCCCCGTGATCGCCAAGCCGCGACCTTAAACAATTTTGTACCACCCAAGAAGATGGCATTAGCGCTGCAGTACGTTAGGCATCAGAAATCAATGAATGCCGATGTATCAGGGAGCCGCTTGATACAACACTGTCACGCCTACTTGCAACACCGTGATTAACGACCATGTTGAATTTTTAGATGTGATTGGTAATGAATGAATCGCTAAAACCCACATCGGATCTCGCCCCCGATTATTACCTACACAATTTCCGCTTCATGCTGGATTGGGTATTCCAAAGCTATGTCGATTTGTTGCACGAGCACGAACACAAGTTTATTCACGCATTCAATCAGCTCGATCATGATGCGCAATGTTTGTTAGTGCGACTGTCCGGCCGCAGAGGGCCGCTCTTTCGACAGGATAAATTGGCTTACCCAGAAATAGCCTCCATTGAAATGTCTGCACAAAAACTGGTGGATGCCGATTTGCTAACAACCGATCGCTCGCTTGACCTTAACACCTTAGCCAACGCGCTCACCAAACCAGAGTTGCTACAACTGTTTGGCAACGAACTCACGGGGCTAAAGCAAGCCCGCAAAGAGACTCTAATACAGACATTAGCTCCGGCACACTCTGAGCCCCAAACTTGGGAAGCTTGGACAAACAATCAATTTGGTCGTGCATGGTACTTGAATAATCAGTCCATTATTAGCACACTGCTATTGCTGTTTTTTGGTAACGCCTATCAAGATCTCACTGAGTTTGTATTGCAAGATTTGGGATTATTCCGCTACGAAAATTACACCATTGATTCCCATCACCGCCTATTTAAAAGCCGTGAGGAATTGGATCAGTATCAACACTTAGTACAACTGCGTGCTGAATTGGAAGTGGATTCGTCCATCTCCACGTTATTTAAAATAGCTGCTCAATTGCCGCCACAATGTACCACTGAAAGATTGCAGCGCCGTCGCGCTAAATTATGCAATCAACTCGCCTATGCACTTGAGCGCGCTAATGAGCATTCAGCCGCGATGCAACTCTATGAACAAAGCCATTTGCCGCCAGCTCGTGAACGACGGATTCGTTTATTAGAAAAACAGGAACGTTATTCAGATGCATGGCAACTACTAAACATATTACTTAGCACGCCCTTAGATGAACAAGAATTGCAGGTCGCGTTGCGTATAGCCCCTCGGCTTGCTAAAAAAAGCGGTCTTATATTTGAAAAGCAAATACCGTTAACGATTAGCACACAGCGTATTCAACTAAAGCAACTAGCCGATGAGCAAGGCAATGCACTTCGCGTAGAAGAAATCGTGCGTCAATCACTAGATCGCCCAAATGCACCTTGCGTTTACGCAGAGAATTTACTGCTCAATGGATTGTTTGGTTTATGGCTTTGGCCGGAAATGTTCCGTGGCATCGAGGGCGCATTTGCGAATCCATTTCAATCGGCACCCTTGGATATGTATCAAGAAAACTTTGTCGTCAACAGACCACACATAGAACATCTATGGGGTTTGTTAGACAGCGATGAATATCATCAAGCCATCCTTCAAACATGGCGTGAGAAACAAGGCATTGCCAATCATCTCGTCAATTGGAATTTTTTAAGTAGCGATTTATTGGACATCGCTTTACACGCGATTCCTTCCCACCACTTAAAACTTTTTTTTGAACGGATGTTATTTGACATCAAAAATAATCGCAGCGGATTGCCAGACTTAATCCAGTTCTTTCCCGAAGAAAAAACCTATCGGCTGATTGAAGTCAAAGGTCCCGGAGATCACATTCAGGACAACCAACAACGCTGGCTGGAATATTTTGCTAAGCACAACATTCCAGCCGAGGTTTATTATGTCAGCTGGCAATAAGCCTAAAGCC
>CAUOQW010000439.1:0-3236 GCA_963506825.1 uncultured Cellvibrio sp. | reverse complement strand
GTTCTTAAATTTATTCTACTGGGTCTATTTGTTCTGGTTTTAATAGTAGCCATAATATTTTATGCTTTGTGTTTGTTGAAGCTGGTAAATAGATTTTTAGCACTTAAAAGCTACTTTCTCTATGTTGCAGTTATATTAGGTGCCTTTTTTGTTGATTCAAAAGTTTTTGAACTTATGATATCGGGCATCCCCAAAAAGTGAATATACAAACTTACTAAATGTTGTCATAGGCTAAAACTCTATCTTGGTTTAGTTAAATGGAATGCAAATATGAGTAACGTAGGACAGCGTGAACGCGCCACACAAAATCGTGTAGTTGAGTTTTTTCAAAAAGAACTCAATTACGGCTATTTGGGCGACTGGCAAGATCGCGTAAGTAATCGCAATATTGAGCCAACATATTTGCGTGCATGGCTTACCAATCAGGGCGTTGATTCTGTACTTATAGAAAAAGCCATCCGCCGTTTAGATACGGCAGCGGCTTTGGGCGAAGGCAAGAAATTATTCGATGCAAACAAAGAAGTTTATCGCCTACTGCGTTACGGTGTAAAAGAAAAAACGGGTGCAGGCGAAGTTAAGCAAACGATATGGCTCATTGATTGGAAGAACCCCGAAAACAACCATTTTGCTATTGCAGAAGAAGTATCTGTTAAAGGCGAAAATAAAAAGCGCCCCGATATTGTTTTGTACATTAACGGTATTGCCTTGGGTGTGCTTGAGCTTAAGCGCTCATCCGTTTCCTTTAGCGAAGGCGTTCGCCAGAATTTAGATAACCAAAAGAAAGATTTCATCCGCAATTTTTTCACCACCATGCAATTGGTTATGGCTGGTAACGACACCCAAGGTTTACGTTACGGCACCATTGAAACACCAGAAAAGCATTACTTGGAATGGAAAGAAGAAAGCACACGCGCATTTGAAAACCCCCTGCAACGCCACCTTGCTCAGGTATGTAACAAACACCGCTTTTTAGAAATCATTCACAACTATATTGTGTTCGATAGCGGCATTAAAAAAACTTGCCGCCACAACCAATACTTTGGTATTCAATCTGCCAAGCGCCATATTGCACGCCGTGAAGGCGGTATTATTTGGCACACTCAAGGATCAGGCAAAAGCCTAACGATGGTGTGGTTAGCCAAATGGATTCGCGAAAATGTAAAGGACGCCCGCGTATTAATTATTACCGACCGCACTGAATTAGATGAACAAATCGAGAAAGTGTTTAAAGGTGTGGATGAAGATATACAGCGCAGCCAAAGTGGCGCGCATCTACTAGCTAGCATCAACGAGCCAAACCCTTGGTTATTGTGCTCGTTAGTGCATAAGTTTGGTCGCCATGCTGAGGATGACGATGAAGGCGCAGCTGAAGACTATATTGAAGAACTCAGAAAAAATTTACCGAATAACTTTTCTGTAAAAGGGAATTTGTTTGTGTTTGTAGATGAATGCCACCGTACACAATCGGGCAGATTGCATGATGCCATGAAGGCTATCTTAGTCAGTGATTCAGGCCCAGCGCCTATGTTTATCGGTTTTACCGGTACGCCACTCCTGAAAAAAGATAAACGCAAATCGCTAGAAGTCTTTGGCCCTTATATTCACACCTATAAATTCAATGAAGCCGTAAATGATGGCGTGGTGTTGGATTTGCGCTATGAGGCACGCGATATCGACCAAAGCATCACCTCGCAAAAAAAGGTGGATGAATGGTTTGAAGCCAAAACCCGCGAGCTAACGCCATTTAATAAAACCCTGCTCAAACAAAAGTGGGGCACCATGCAAAAGGTGCTTTCCAGCAAATCGCGCCTTGAACAAATTGTGAATGATATTTTGTTGGATATGGAAACCAAGCCGCGCCTAATGGATGGTCGCGGTAACGCCATGTTGGTGTGCGCTAGCGTTTACCAAGCGTGTAAAGTGTATGACATGTTTAGCAAAACTGACTTTAAAGATAAGTGCGCAATTATTACTAGTTATAAACCTTCAGCAGCGGATATTAAAGGCGAAGAGTCCGGCGAAGGCTTAACCGAAAAACTGTTTAAGTACGATATGTACCGCAAGATGCTGGCGGATTATTACGAGCTGCCTGAAGATGAAGCGGTAAAGCGCGTTGAAGATTTTGAAAAAGAAGTTAAGCAGCGCTTTATTAAAGAGCCCGGGCAAATGCGTTTGCTGATTGTCGTTGATAAATTGCTGACCGGTTTCGATGCGCCTTCTGCGACTTATTTGTACATCGACAAACACATGGCAGACCACAACTTGTTCCAAGCTATTTGCCGCGTGAATCGGTTAGATGGCGACAATAAAGATTATGGCTACATTATCGATTACAAAGATTTGTTTAACTCATTGGAAAGCGCTGTAGAAAGCTATACCAAAAATGCGCTGGATGGTTACGATGCAGATGATGTGGCAGGTCTATTAAAAGACCGCTTAGGTTTAGCAAAAACTGAGTTAGCGGATGCTCTTGAAACGGTTAAAGCCTTGTGCGAGCCGGTCATGTTGCCGCGTGACACTAAGGATTACATCGCCTATTTTTGTGGTGACACCAGCAAGCCGCAAGAACTGTTAGATCGTGAAGCATTGCGTGTTGCGCTTTATAAAACCGTTGGTAAATTACTGCGTAGTTACGCCAATATCGCTAACGAACTACGTGCAGCAGGGTTTACTTCTGAGCAAGCCGAACAAATTAAGCAAGATGTTATTCATTTTGAGAAAATGCGCGATGAAGTGAAGTTGGCCAGCGGCGATTACTTGGATATGAAACGCTTTGAGCCTGCTATGCGTCATTTACTGGATATGTATATTCGCGCAGAAGGCAGCGAAAATCTTGTCGATTTTGAAGAGCTAGGCTTAATTCAATTGATTGTTGAAAAAGGTGAAGATGCGCTGGACGCAATGCCAGAAGGCATTAAGACAAACCCAGAAGCCATGGCAGAAACCATTGAAAACAATATGCGTAAAACCATTATTGATGAAAACCCCGTGAACCCTAAATACTATGAACGTATGTCGGAGTTGCTGGATGCCATTATCGAAGAGCGCCGCAATCAAGTTATAACCTATCAAGAATATTTAGAAAAAATTAAAGCATTGGCTAACAAAGTTGTTAAGCCGCAGGGAGACACTAAAAATCCCTATCCATCGAGTATCGATACCCAAGCCAAGCGTGCTTTGTTTGATAACTTAAACAATGATGAAGTTTTGGCGAATAAAGTCGATGCCGCTATTCG
>CAUOQW010000438.1:0-3238 GCA_963506825.1 uncultured Cellvibrio sp. | reverse complement strand
CACTCACACGGTCGCCATTATTTAAGACAACAACGCCCGCTTGAACACCACAACACCAAAACAGCGATAACACACCTAAAAATTGCTTCACAAATAACCTGTTTTTTCACAAATAACTCAGAAGATACGCCAACAAAAAGAAAATTCATTTATGGATTAGAATAGCTGGCGCCATTATAGGCAAATTAATAAATGTTAATTAAAGTTAGTTATTGAAACATTCAACTGGAATTTGACGCACCATGCTTATGACTCAACAAGAGCGCAAAGAAGCCATTTACTTGGCGCTTGCGCAAATTCCGAAAGGCAAGGTTATTACCTATGGCAACTTGGCCAAGCTTGCGGGTATGCCGAATGGTGCGCGATTAGCAGGAAGACTTATGTGTGAATTGCCGGAAGGCTCCAACTTACCTTGGCATCGCGTAATTAATGCACAAGGTAAGCTTTCAATGCCGGTAGATTCAGCGGGTTATTGCGAACAATTACAGCGTTTAAAGAAAGACGGCATTGATGTTAACAATGGCAAAATTAAATTGTCGATTTACGGTTACAATCCGTAAATCCTAGACGAGCAAAGTAAACACTTATGACAACCAACACCTCCGCGCAAGACGATAAAAATAATTACAAAGGTTGGCGAGGTATTCAACGCGCATTTGCCACACCCTCTGCATTAACTATGTTGTTTTTGGGGTTAGGTTCCGGCCTGCCATTTTTATTAGTGGGCTATACGCTTTCAACTTGGCTGCGCGATACCGGCGTGGCTCTGAGCGTGATTGGCTTAGTCAGTTACGCGAGTTTTTTTTACGTACTTAAATTTTTGTGGGCGCCTTTAATAGATCGCTACCCACTGCCCTTTTTAGGCAGACGCAAAGGCTGGTTGGTAACCTCACAACTTATTCTTATCGCGGCCTTAGCCAGCATGGCGCTTATAGGCCCCTCGTCGCTTACATTATTCGTTATAGCGGCTGGATTAGTAGCTTTCTCTGGCGCGACACAAGACATTGTTGTGGATGCTTATCGCATTGAAATTGCACCTATAGAATCACAAGCAGCACTCGCCGCCACTTATATTTTGGGTTATCGACTGGGGTTAATTTTATCCGGTGCCATTGCACTTTATTTAGCGGAACTTGTGGGTTGGACAAATGCTTATTTAGTCATGGCCGCCTGCATTTTATTACCGCTTGCTGCAGTGCTTTTATCGAAAGAACCCGCCCCCGATAAAGTGTTACGCATTCGCGAAATTCGCATTCAAGATGCCTTTATAAAACCTTTTCAGGAATTTTTTTCGCGTAATGGAATTTTGCTTGCACTCACATTATTAGCCTTTGTTGGACTCTTTAAATTACCCGATCAAATGATCGGTGTATTAGCCGGCCCCTTTTATTTAGATTCAGGTTTCACCAAAGCGGATATTGCGACAGTCTCTAAAGTTTATGGAGTGTGGATTGGTATCGCGGGCGCATTTTTAGGCGGTGTTTGTGTTGCTGCATTTAATATCAAACCCATGCTTGTGGTTGCAGCAATCGCAGTTTCAATTTCTAACTTGGCTTATTTACTAATGGCCATTCATCCCTCTGAGCAGTGGGCATTTTTTGCAACGATCAGTGCTGATAATTTATCGCAAGGTTTTGCAGGCGTAGTTTTGGTAGCGTTTATGTCTAGCCTAACTGATCGCAATTTCACCGCAACGCAATATGCACTTTTAGCATCGCTAGCAAACTTACCGGGGAAATTTATTGGGGGGGTTTCTGGTTATATTGTAGAGGCAACTAACTATCAAACATTTTTTATTTTCAGCACGCTTTCAGTGATTCCCACATTATTATTGTTGGCGTGGCTGTGGAATAAGACAAGTACGAAAGAATTAACTTAGCCGAATATGCCTACATACTCCGTTCATCCTGAGCGCGAAGCAGTCGAAGGACAAGTCACAAATCCTTCGACTGCTTCGCGCTCAGGATGAACGGAAAATATTAATCCCTAAAATTCGTATACTGCAACGGAATTTCAATATCCGCCGCGCGCAACATCGCCATACATTCTTGCAAATCATCGCGCTTTTTACCGGTAACGCGTACTTGATCACCTTGAATAGACGCCTGCACTTTCATTTTTTCGTCTTTAATCATTTTGACGATTTTTTTCGCAAGCTCTGTTTCTACACCGGTACGCACAGTAATATCTCTCTTAACTTGCTTACCGGCAGTTTTAACCGGTTTAATATCCAAACAAGACACACCAATACCGTTTTTAGGTAGCACTGTTCTTAGCGAATCCAACATAGCATCAAGCTGATATTCGGTATCCGCAGTCACAGTAATTTCATATTCTTTGCGATCAAATTTGGCATCTACACCTTTGAAATCATAGCGACTGATGATTACCTTGCTCGCTTGATCGACCGCGTTAGTGAGTGCATGTTTATCAACTTCTGAAACCACATCAAATGATGGCATTGTTAGTTACCTCTACAAACCTAATAATGAAATTCAATAAATAAAATGAAACTTAAATAAACCGAATGAAATTTAAATAAAAAGAGTAGCGAAGGCGATAGCGCCAACCCAAAACAATAATGAGCGCGAATAAAGCGGCACGCTAGATTTAACCAAAGCAAATGAATACGCAGGTTCTGCTTGTGGGCTGAGGGTAATCCCCACTAAATCTTCAATAACCTCTTGCGCATTTTCTTCTGCTTCTTGTTCAGCTTCTGCACGCTCCTCGGCAAATTCTTCCGTTTCTTGCGGTGTCATGACCCCAACAACCTGTTCAGGTTTAATGTACAAATCTGACGGCGCACCCAAGGCACCCCGCAGACTATTATTTAAAATAGTCATAGATGAGTTTTCAGTATCCGCCAAACTATCGCGCAAGGGGCAGCTATCAAAATTACCCACAAACGCCCACGTCAAGCCCATCAACCGAACCGCAGGGAATTCAATTAACCACAACCATTTTTCTGCCAATAAGGCTTCGTTGGAATTGGGTAGTGTTTGTTCGCGATAAATGGCACTCAAACGATACAAAAGCGCACCCACGGCACCGGCGATTACAAACCAAAACAACACCGCAAAGGTGCGCTCAAAACCACGATAACTAATGACTTTTAAGGCTTGAGTATGCAAGCCTTTCCAATCGTTGGTGGATACTGAATTTATATCATTAGCAGCATGACCGCAGAGGTCATCAACCAATTTGCTCGCGGCAACCGAGTCACCACGGTTGGCAGTTT
>CAUOQW010000437.1:0-3239 GCA_963506825.1 uncultured Cellvibrio sp. | reverse complement strand
CATAAGCGCAATCAGTGTGCCGGCTAGAATCGCCAAGCGCATAGCGACTTTCATATTATTCAACACGGTATTCTCCTTTTGAGTAGCTCGTACTTTATGCATTTGAATGACACAGATGAGAGGCGTTAATGCATTTGCTGGATGCAAGGACTGAGGGAATCAGTATTCAGATCGAAGTGGTGTCATATTTTTATTAGGAATAAACAGGAAATTGTCGTCAGTAATTGCGGAATCTTCCTAAGCTAACCCTAGTTAAGGACTTATGACTTGTCAAAAGTCACACTAAATTACCCACCTCAAATAAATTGTTTTCCCCAAGTTAAGACGATTGCTTTGTGTAATATAAAAATAAAACCTAAGAGCTAATATTTTTTAATTCTGTTTTCAAATAAGCGTTAAGCAATCTTTCTTCAGCGTTTTGGAGAGAGTGCTCTGTATATATTGTTAACTCATATCAAGACTTAAGAATAGAGTAGTTCTACCTAGGCATGCTTCCGCCTAACTTTTTGACACCCAATTAAACGAGGTCTATACCTAACTTGCTCTATGCCGTGCTCTCGGCAGGGATAAACCTAAACCGCTATGTGTATTTTTTGCTAACGCAAAGCAATCTTTCCAAACGGATTGAGTGGCAGATATGAATTCTCAAAAAAATTACGGGTCGCAGACACAGGATTCCTCTTGGTCGGAAGCCAGTGCGCCGAAGTCATCCTCACTTATGCTTTTAGGTGCACTTTTTGTCGTAGCGCTTATTGCAGTTGGATTGGTCTTTATGGGTGCTTTCGCTTTTTTCATTAAAGCTATTTTGATCTGTGCAATTCTTGCCAGTGCTGCAGTGGTGTTCTTGCAAGTGCAACATTTATTGCGCGTACAGGAAAGCTTTGAACGTTTAAATGCAGCGCATCGCCGCCAAGAAAAACAATTAACACAACTAAAATCTGTGGTCGCTAATTACCAAGAGCTTATTTCTGAGTTGTTGCCCTTGTGGCAGCGTCAAACAGATTTAGCTAAGTTTCAAATGGAGCAAAGTATTACCGAATTAGTAAATCGCTTTTCAGAAATTCACGGACGTTTGCAATCATCGGTAATGAGTGCGCAGGAAACTGCTAGAGGCATGAGTGGCCAGCAAGGGCTCAGCGGCGTTATGGATTTTGCGAATGTTGAATTGGGGGAGCTAGTGCAAACCCTACGCAATGCTATTCAGCAGCGCGATGAACTTTTGCATGAAATTTCTGGCCTATCCGAAATTACCAATGAACTGAGCACCATGGGTGCAGATGTTGCGGGCATTGCATCGCAAACCAATTTGCTCGCACTTAATGCGGCTATTGAAGCGGCGCGTGCAGGCGAATATGGCCGTGGCTTCGCGGTAGTTGCCGATGAAGTGCGCACGCTCTCAAGTCGCTCTGGCGAAACAGGTTCGCGTATTGGGAAGCGCATCCAGCAGGCGAATGCTGCCCTGCAAAAAACTCTGGACCGCACTACCGAGTATGCTGCGCAAGATGATGAGCGATTAAGTAAATCGGAATCATCTATTTCAGAAGTACTTACCCAATTTCAACGCTCCAGTGAAAATATTTTGAACTCCGCCAGTTCGCTTGAAAGTGAAAGCTCACACGTTCAGCACAGCGTAGAAGAAGTGCTGGTTAATTTACAATTTCAAGATCGCGTTGGCCAAATCCTTAGTCACGTCACTGGCGATATGGAAAAATTTGCAAATATTATTAAAGAGCACAAACAACAGTTAGCTGCTGATCAAGAAGTACAGTCAATCAATGTAGAAAATTGGTTGGCAAGTGTGCGCAAAACCTACACCACACTTGAACAGGTGGATGTGCACCACGGCAAGCACAGTTTCAATAATCCCAATAATTCAGATGTAACACTTTTCTAGGAGTAAGGCATGTCCAAAGTTATTTTAGTGGTGGATGATTCGGCCAGTGTAAGACAAGTTGTCGGTATAGCGCTGCGCGGTGCAGGCTACACCGTTGTAGAAGCCTGTGACGGCAAAGATGCGTTAGTAAAACTGGATGGACAAAGTAAAGTTAATCTGGTTATTTCTGACGTGAACATGCCCAATATGGATGGCATTAGCTTTGTAAAAGAAATGAAACAGAAAGCCAATTACAAATTTACCCCAGTCATTATGCTCACCACCGAAGGTGCCGACGATAAAAAACAAGAAGGCAAAGCCGCCGGTGCAAAAGCCTGGATTGTAAAACCTTTCCGCCCTGAACAGCTTTTACAAACTGTTTCTATGTTGATTGCCTAGTACGCCTATTTGTTTTCTATTTTTGGGTTGAATTGTTGGCAATTTTAAAAGCGCACTGAGCGCAATCTGGTAAGGATGGCAAGTCATGAATATTAGCTGCAAAAATAAAAAGTCCGGCACTTTGCTAAGTGTTGATGGCGACTTGACTATCTACAGTGTTGCGCAAGCCAAGCAGACGCTGTTTAACGACTACGAAAATTTCATCAGCCCAATCGCACTCGATTTACAGGGTGTTAGTGAAATAGATACCGCGGGTTTGCAGTTGCTGTTGTTTATGCAAAAAACTCTTTGCAATGATAATAAAAAAATTCACATTGCAAAGAGCAATGAGCATGTCGATGCCATCCTAATAAATTTGGATGTCGCCAACTATTTCACATTGGATAATTAACATGAATTTCGATAGCGCTCTGCAAACCTTTTTTGCTGAAGCTGACGAGTTGCTAGCCTCTATGGAGTCGGCACTGTTGCGGATGGATGAAGGTGAAAAAAGTCACGATATTATCAACGAAGTATTTCGCGCAGCCCACACCATAAAAGGTTCTGCGGGTTTATTTGGGTTGGATGACATTGTCGCTTTTACTCACAAAGTAGAAAACGTGTTGGATTTGGCGCGCGACAATAAAATTGAACTGACCGGTGATTTGCTCAGCATTCTTTTACCCTGCCGAGATCATATAGCCAACTTGGTGGATAACGCCATGCATGGCGTGGCTGCGGACGATACTTGCATTGCCAAAGGCGAGGCTTTAATAAATTCCTTATCACCCTGGTTGGGTGAGCGGCCTAAGCCAGTAGTGGCGCAAACGAATGTGCTCGACAATTTGCAAAACGCGGTTGCGACTGAAAAAGATCTGTGGCATATCTCGGTTCGTTTGGGCGCAGACTTATTGCGCAACGGTATGGACCCGCTATCCATTATTCGTTTCTTGGGAACCATGGGTACCATTACCCATATCACCACCTT
>CAUOQW010000436.1:0-3257 GCA_963506825.1 uncultured Cellvibrio sp. | reverse complement strand
GCATTTTTAAATGCTTCGCGATTATTACCTGTACTAATGTAATCGTTAATATTGATATCAGATTTTTTAATGCCATCCCAAGTAGCAATAGCAGTCACTACATCTTTCGGTGTTTTGTAATCCAGAAAACTATCTGATTCTTCATAATCCCAACGCAAGCCAGCATTAACAGTTAAATTATTTGTTACTTCCCAATCATCTTGCACATAGATACCCAACTGCATATTGTCGGCTTCAGCACTACCATCACCAATGCCCGCAAGCGGTGCACCCCAACGAACTTTAAACGGCTGAGTCACACTATATTCAACATTGTATTCATACTGGGGGTTATAAGGTTGTTGCTCTTTAGCATGCAGTTTGATCGACTTGTATTTTGCGCCAATTTTTATTACATGATCTTGAATAGCGAGATAAGTAAAATCTTCTTGCAGTGCCCAACCGGATTGGCCTTTATCTTGAAACGCCTCACCGCCGCCAATATTTAGAACGCCTTGATTACCAGAGTTAGAAAATTTTATACCATTGCCCATCGAGTGAGGACGAGGGCTCCAGTTGTTATCCTCATACAATAAATGTGCATCATTAATCCAATTATCGGTACGCCAGTTATGGCTTAAATCTATACGAGTCTCATCATTTTCTTTATCTGTTCCATAGGCGACCGTATTAAGACCACCAATGCTGGTTAACTCAGTCTCTTTGCGAATTTTTGCACTCAGCTCAATTTTTTGTTCGTCGGAAATTACATAATCCAACTTACCGAAAAATAAATCCTCTTTAAAGTCAGCGGAGCGACCACCAATGAGCGATTGATATTCTGAAGGGATTTTTGATATAGCATTTGCACCGCCCTCAGGAATAATTTCTTTGGGGTCTGCATTATTTTTAGCTTCGTATGCAAAGAAGAAATGCATCTTATCTTTAATAATGGGGCCGCCCACATTAAAGCCAAATTGCCTTTGTTGGCTCTCTACTTTTTTACCATTGCCTTCTGATGGCCGAGGCTTGCGCATGCCTTCGTCGGTATAATCTACAAATACACCGCCATGAAATTCATTTGTACCTGATTTGGTAACTGCAACAATAGCTGCACTGCTTAATTGATCATATTCAGCCGAATAGTTTTGGGTAATAACTTTATATTCGCCAATCGCAGATTGTGGGAATGGATTACCACGACTTGAATCTTGCCCTGTGATGCCACCCTTTAAGGTATAGTTTTTTTGACCCACACCATCAATAAATACGTTAATGGCATCTGCACGTTGCGCACCACCTTTAATACTGGTGCTGCCATCATCTGCTTGCGTGAACTGCACACCCGGTGCCAAGTCGGCAAAGGCCAAAAAGTTACGCGTGTTTTGTGGGAGCTTATTAATTTGTTCGAGCGATACGTTAGTGCCAATTTCACCACCGCTGCTTTTTATTTTTAATTGCGAACCGACAATAGTAATTTCATCAACCTTGTCGATATTGGTTATAGGCTTGGCAATATTAAAATCCAGAGAAACGGACTGGCCAACTTTTAGCACCAGAGCCTCTGGTGATTTACCGGCGGTATCTTGCAAAAATATTTGATAGTTACCAGGCGCTAAACCTTTAAAAGCATAAGAGCCATCTTTTTGAGTCACTGCGCGAAATGTATAACCGTTATCAATATTTTTTGCGATAACTTCAACGTCAGGTTGCGGCTGTAGCTGAGCGGCAATAATACCCTGCACACTGGCGCTGCCAATTTGTGCCGCAGCTGTTTGCGCAAGCAGGGATATGCCAATAGCACCGATAAATGAGGTTAGAATTTTTTTGGAAAATAGAATTTGATGTGTTTTGCTGTTCATAGCTTTTTCCTTTTAATTTGTTATCACATTATCTTGGCCACTCTTAATAGCCAACAAAGATTCTAACGGATTAGATCTTTGGATACGAAATTTTTAAGGGGCTGCTTACTTTTGGTAACAACTAAACCGACAAGATTGATGCGCATCACAAAAAAATGACGCGAGAATCATCTTTGGGAACTAAAAAATGAAGAGAGAGTGAGGACAGTGTGAAATAAGTTTCGAGTACGCAAATAACATTATAAAACCACTTCTGTAGTTTCAAGTGCAACCACAATTTTTTCGCCGTCCCAAATATATTCATAATGAGTGGTTTGAATGATGTCTTTAATGACACTGGGTGAAAACAATGCGTAGCACGTTTTAGCTGCCAAGCGCACAGAGTTATAAGCAATGCCGGTATCATTATTTATTTTTAACGCAGCGCCTAACTGTTGTGAGACTGAGTAATTGTCTCTGTTGTAGCATTCATGGTCTTTAAAAAGATTACCGCGAATGTCACGCAAAGTTGCACTGAATTGAGTTTTTAAACAACGCATACTTAAGCGATCAAATTTCAACCCAATTATGCCGGAAAAATAGTTTTGTTGATGATGCCGAGTTTCGGCAATTGCTGTTGCAACATCCTCAGCGGCGTAATAAACACCATAATCGCCATTAGAAAAGCGCGAGCCCGCAGGATTTAAATGTACGAAAGGCCCCAACGCATAATTGCACCCGCGAATACCATAAGGCCGTTCTTGCGCAGGTACGCGATTTAAATTACCAACTTCGTTACGTATACGCGGATTAGTAAGCTCTTGGATGGCAAAAAGAATTTCAAACTCTTCGTGATTAGCTACATCATCAAACAGTGATTTGGGCGGGTATTTACTGGCAATTAATCGATAGGCGGTTTGATTAAAAAATGTTACCTGAGGAATAGACTTAATATCCATTTATTATGAATTCCCTATTTGCCTCAGGCAAATTGTCCATCGCGAACTCCATCCAAATGGCGATGCACTTCATAGAGCGCACTCATCAATCCAGAGCTTAAAATCTCCATGGGTGCTTTGCCATTGAAGAAGGCATTTTTATTGGGCATTCGCAAAAATCCGTATTGGTTTTCTGGGTTCTCAAAGAGGATACGCAATACCGCATGAATATTTAGCAAGTAGCTGATGCGCTCCAACAGATCGGGCGATAGCCGTGCGCTAGCCGGAGCCACCTGGTATTTATGCAGAGTAGAACGCCCAACACCCAAGAGCGCCATTTTCTCTTTTTCTGAGCAGTCCCACTTATCCATAATATTCAGTGCTGTGCCCACCGCAGCTTGAGCGGCGTGTGCGGGTAAGGTTTGAGCGAGCGCAATCATAATTTACTCCCAGCTATAACTGTTGAGTGGGGAAATGTTGAGCTCGAATCGCTAAAACG
>CAUOQW010000435.1:0-3270 GCA_963506825.1 uncultured Cellvibrio sp. | reverse complement strand
GTGGTTAGGATGACGACTCCCTTCTTAATAAATATTACCGTTCACCCTGAGCGCGAAGCAGTCGAAGGGCTTAGTGTTCAATCCTCACCAAAAACATCTTCGGCCATTGCTTGCCTGTAATCCAAAATGCTTTTTTATCCGCATCATAGGCTATGCCATTCAATACACTTTCTGCATCTTTCAGTTTTACGCTTTTTGCAATAGAAGAAAAATCTATTACGCCCACCACATCACCCGTTGTGGGATTAATTTTTACAATCCGGTTATCGTGCCAAATATTTGCCCAAATAAAACCTTCGGCATATTCCAGTTCGTTTAGATTCATAATCGCTTCTTGCTGATATTTGACGCTGATGGCTTTTCCAACAGTGAAACTCTCTGTGTTATGAAAAAATAATTTATTGCTGCCATCGCTGCGAATCAGGTGTTTACCATCATTAGTTAAACCCCAGCCTTCGCCTTTGTAATTTAAACTCTTTAGCAATGAAAAATTATTGGCATCGTAAACAAATACTGTACCTTCTTGCCAGGTGAGTACATAAAGCTTGTTATTGAATAGTGTTAATCCTTCTGCAAAATAGCGGTCTGGGATGCGTTGTTTTTGGGTAAAGGGCGCAGTCATTTTTGCCCAAGTACCTTCTGGTTCTGTTATGGGGTAGGCGACAATTTGCGATTTTGCATAGAGGCCACTGCTTTCATAAAAGCTGCCGTTTTTGACTTCAAGACCTTGGGTGAAAAGGCTGGCTTTGTGTGAGCGCTCGCTAATAATTTTGTGGCCGATTTGCGGCGCATTAGCGAGTGATTCGGTTTGCGCGCAAGAGATATTCGCAATCGCGGCTAGGCTAAGGCAGAATAGGGCGATTACAGTTTTCATCATTGCGATGGGTTTTCCAGTGGTGTTGGGTTTAGGTTTATTTAGGGTTAATATCATGAAGCGTTTGCGGTCATTTGTCAGTATCACCTTACTCGGTGGATTTATGGTCGTCTTGCCGGGTGCCATTTTGGTGTTGTTTGCCGAGTGGATATTTGGTGTTGTCAGCCGTTTGATCAAGCCCTTTAATGATTGGGTAAGCACTTGGTCGCCGTTGACCAACTATATGGCCGATTTTACCGGTGTAGCTTTGTTATTGCTCGGCTGTTTTTTAATTGGCCTCTTGGTGAAAACCAATATTGGTCAATGGTTGCACGATTTAATCGATGATTTTTTAGGCAAAGTATTGCCGGGCTATCAAACCATTAATAAATTGGTGTCACAATTATTGGGTGGTGAGGGTAATACCTCACTGTTAAAAGGAGAAGCTTGCCGCGCTTATATTATGGGGCGCAATGTACCTACGTCGGTAACGGGTATTGTTACGGCTAAACATGCGAATGGTGATTTCACCGTGTATGTTCCCACTGCGCCGTTTTTAACCTCAGGTATGGTTTACCATTTGGGTGCAGAGAGCGTGGAGCTGCTGCCGCATATTTCTGTGGAGGCGGTGATGCGTACCATAATTGCCTGTGGCAGCGGCTCACAAGTGCTGAGTGATAAATTAGTACAGGAAGACTAGATAGCCCCTAAAAAGCTTTGTAAAAAATTCGCAATAAAAAGGCCGCCTGTATTTTGCACAGGCGGCCTTTTTTTATGGTTAGGTTTTATAACAAGTGATGTGTTTTTTTAGGGGCTATTTTTTGGGAGCTTTGGACTTTGTTGTTTTCTTAGCTTCATCATTAGTTGTCGTTGCTTTTTCTTTTGTTGGTTTGCTGGCGCGGTTGGCGACCAGAGATACATCCACTGAAGGCAGTTTTACATCCTCGCCACGCTCGCGGCTTTCCACATAATTAATCGCATCGGTCACGGCTTGTACCACTTTATTGCGAATCTCCTGAATATCCTGTGGTGACATAAAAAAAGTCATATCCACATCGTGGCGAATGTAGCGCGGCGGCATGCGGTTGAGTGCTACGCAGGCGGCATCGGCCAGGAAATCTCTATCGCCCTCTTGAACGCGGGTACTTTGTGCAAAAATTTCTTCTACCACTAGGCGTTCGTAATAGTTGTGGATGAAATCTATTTCATCATAGACATCAAGCTTGTAATTGCGGGAGTTGGTCAGCATGGTCATCTCTCTATATTCATAGGCAATAGCAGGGGAAAAGACTAATAGGAACGGTCTTGAAGAGTATAGACGGGGTTTTGGGTTTGAGTAGGCGCGCGTTGAATCGCAACCGAGGTGTTTATCAGCGTTTATTGCGCGTTAAATCGCGGATGATAAAGCGCGCTGGGTTGAGCGCATTGGCGAGTTCGCGCGGCATGGGGATGGGTTCGTCGTTAATCTGCGCCGCTAATAGTTCGGCGCAAAGTGGTGTGTAGGATAGGCCGCGTGCGCCGTGGCCAATATTAATGTAGAGGCCTCGCCAATAGCTGCCGTTGGTGGTGATTCCGGCGCGGGCATTTTTGCGCAGTGGCGCGAAATCTTCGATCAGCTGATCAACCAATGGCAAAGCGCCCACGCAGGGCAGGTAGTCGGGCAGCGAGCAGCGAAAGGCGACGCGGCCTTCTAAATCTGCTGCGTTCACATCCATTTTAAACGCAGGTAGATGCTCACGCAGATTGTCCAAATTGGTTTGGTGATCGCTGATTCGTGTTGTAGTTTCAGTATCTTTTAAATTGAAGGTTGCGCCGGTACAGAACACGCCAGCTTGCGCGGGGCTGATATAACCTTCGGCGCAGACAACGGTTTTAAGTGATGCTTTAACAGTCCTTTCTGGGATACAAGTGACTTGACCGCGAATAGATTTAATTGGCAGATGATTGGCTTGCTCAAAGCTTAGGGCGTCTTTGGCGCTGGCGATAATGACAACAGGCGCGCTCTGTGTTTCACCTTTATCCGATTGTACTAGCCAGTTATTTTCATCGTGGTTGAGTTGATTAACCTGAAAATTATTTTCAACCTGAATGTTGGGGTGATCGACTAAATGCGCGCACAGTTTACGCGGATCAATCCAGCCCGCTTGCGGAAAAAACAATCCGCTTTGTGCGAGCGAAATACCTGCTAATTCGCTAGCCGTGGCTGCTGACACAAATTCAACGAGCGGATTCGCATGGTTAAACTTGGCTTTTAATAGTTCGTGTAAATCTGCTTCTGCGTTTTTGTAGGCGAGCTGCAAAACGCCGCATTGATCGCCGATCTTATTTTTGTTGGCGCTTCCCCACAATGGGCGATAAAAATTTAATGCATATTGCAAGCTTGCTAAATTAAACGCAGCTTGGGCTTCGTCTAAGGG
>CAUOQW010000434.1:0-3270 GCA_963506825.1 uncultured Cellvibrio sp. | reverse complement strand
GTATGGTCACCCAGTTGCATCTCGCATTAATTATGGCGATTGATAGCAAGTTGTTGGTATTAGACGAGCCAACCTTGGGTTTGGATATCATTTACCGTAAGCAGTTTTACGAATCTCTGCTGAATGATTATTACGATGCGCAAAAAACCATTGTCATTACCACGCACCAAGTTGAAGAAATTGAAGGCATCTTAACGGATTTAATATTTATTAATGATGGAAAAGTTTTGCTGGAAACGGCTATGGATGAGCTCCCCAATCGTTTTGTAGAACTGCAAGTGGATGCCGGTGCAAAACAAGCAGCCTTGGCCCACAACCCGATTCATGTGCGCACTATTCTGGGTGGCTTTAGCATGGTGTTTGAAAATGCCGATGTGAATCAACTGCAGGCGTTAGGCAGGCTTACCACGCCGAGCGTTGCAGATTTATTTGTTGCCAAAATGCAGCCTACAAATACTATTTAAGGTGGAATAACAATGAATAGCAAAAAATTACTGACGCAAATTAAGCGTGAATTATGGGAAAACAAAATACGTTTTGTGTATGCACCCATGGTGGTCACTACATTATTGTTGGGTATCATGAGCATTGGGGTTGTAAAAGCCGGTATGTCGTTTGCGGCGCGCGGCGTGCAGTTTAATGGCGGCGCTACCATAGGTCATGGTTCGTCGGACGAAGGTAGAGTGGATCTGCAATCCATGTTGTCTAAAATTGATGCAGATGGTTCCAATATTTACGACATGATTATTGCTGGTGTTACCTACGCGAATACCTCAATACTGGGATTTATGTTTCTATTTGTTCTGCTTTCCTATGCGCTTGGTTGCTTATTTGACGATAGAAAGAATAAAGACATTTTATTCTGGCGTTCACTACCTGTAAGTGAAACCAC
Organism: uncultured Cellvibrio sp.; assembly: GCA_963506825.1. Taxonomy (GTDB): domain Bacteria; phylum Pseudomonadota; class Gammaproteobacteria; order Pseudomonadales; family Cellvibrionaceae; genus Cellvibrio. Next base: position 2,378 of record CAUOQW010000434.1, on the reverse strand, counting down.
CAATGTGCTGGTTAAACTGGGATTTTTATTACTGTACGCACCATTAATCGTCTTTGTTTTAAATCTTATTATGGGTGTTATTGCCTTAATAACCGCGACGGTGTTTTTTGTTTACCACGGCGTGCCCATCGGCGGCTTATTGAATTCCATTATTCATAGTGGTATTGCGCTAACGGCTCCACAAATATTTTTGAGCGGTGTATTTTGTTTAATTTTGCTTCTGCCTGTTATAGGTTTTATGTTGCTGTCATCGGCATGGGCGAAAAAATCACCATTCCTATTCTTTTTGGTGTTGCCAGTAGGATTATTAATTCTTGATAAAATATTTCAGGAGTGGTTCGGCGCAAATCTCCACGTTATAGACACCTTCGTAGCTTATGGACAAGTACTTGTTGCTGCTGGTCAAGGATTGTCTCCAAGCCACTTAGGTAAATCCCACCCAGCAATACTTTTTGATACCAATCTTATTCGTGGCTTGCTTATCTCTACCAGTGTAGGCGTAGGCTTTGTTGCAGGCACTATTTGGCTGCGCAATAACCGGTATGAAATTTAATTTTTAGCATCACTTACATTTTTACTGCCACTACTTTTTAAAGAGAGACCTATGAAACGTTTACTGTTATTAATTCCTTGCATTGCACTTTCAGCATGTGTGTATAACCAACATACTAACGAGCATCACAAGGGTACTGAAATTCGTTCACAGCAAGTAGTTACTATCGAAACTGGTAAAACCACTAAGCAATGGGTGCTTACCAACTTTGGTATCCCTGATCGCACCCAAGTAGAAAAAGATGGATTGGAAGTATTTGAATATATTTACGAACGTACTCAAAAATCCAATAAAACCTTTATCTTCTTGTTCGATATAGATTCAGACAAAGTTGCCGCGCGTAAAGTCACTCGCATAGTTATGCGCGATGGCATTGTGCAGGGTATCAACGTTAGCGATAGCAAATAGCAGTAGTGTTTAATCTTAATTGATTCTGTATAAGGAGAATCTTATGAGTGGAGAACGAAAATTACGCGACTTAAAAAAGTCGGCAACAGATACTAAGTTGGCGGGTATATGTGGTGGTTTTGGTGAGTACACCCCCGTGCCTTCTTGGTTGTGGCGGGTGATATTTTTTGTATCGCTCTTCGTAGGGGGGTTGGGTTTAATTACCTATATTCTTCTGTGGCTATTTATGCCATCAGCTACTACGCCTGCAGTGCGAAGTGAACGAGTTGTTAATCCATAAACAGCTCTAGGTTGTATGCTCTTAAAAAGCCCCAAGTTGCCTTTGGGGCTTTTTGTATTTTAAGTTACAGAAAAACTGTAGAACTTTAAAGATTATTTGCATGTCTGATCTGCAAACGATAAATTCCACTTTCGTTTTACCTCCCCCTGACTCAAAAGGAATCTTTAATGAAGAAAAATAAAACTCAATGGTTGATCGCGGTAGCGCTCTCTGGTGCTCTATTGGTTGCATGCCAACCGCAAGCGACTAAACCGGTTCTCCCTACCGTCAGTGCGGCGGCCGCTGCCATTAATAATGCGATTATCCAAAAAAGTCCCAATGACGACCGCACTTATGCGGCCATTATGCTGCCCAATAATTTACAGGTTGTACTGGTATCGGACCCTACCTTGGAAAACTCAGCTGCTTCTTTGGCAGTGGGTGTAGGGAGTGCGCAAGATCCGCAAGATCAACAAGGTTTGGCGCATTACCTGGAACATATGTTGTTTTTGGGTACTACAAAATACCCAGAGCCTGCGGGTTTTATGACTTTCACTCAAGCTAATGGCGGTATGACCAATGCGTTTACGGCCTATGATAAAACCAATTATTTATTTCAAATTAATGCTACTAAGTTTGATGAAGCTTTAGATAGATTCAGTGATTATTTTAAATCGCCCACCTTCGATGCAACTTACTCAGATAAAGAGCGCAATGCGGTCAACAACGAATGGTCTATGCAGAAGCAACAAGACCCGTGGATTATGATGCGTATTGATGCATTAACTGGCAACCCTGAGAGCCCCCGCGCTAAATTCAATATTGGCAATTTAGAAACCTTGGCGGACAAACCGGGTTCTACATTAAATGACAGTATGAAAGCATTTTATCAGCGCTATTATTCTGCCAATATCATGCGTTTAACCTTGGTAGGCAAGCAATCCATACCTGAATTAAAAGTGTTGGCAGAAAAATATTTTGCGAGCATACCGAATAAAAATATTGAGCAGCCAAAAATCACCGTGCCCGGTTTGACTGATGCACAAATCTCTAAAAGTATTCATTACAAACCCAGCAAAGATTTTAAGGCGCTCTATGTGGATTTCCCTATGCAATCTAACAAGGCGCAGTGGCGGTTAAAACCTAATGAATATGTTC
>CAUOQW010000433.1:0-3275 GCA_963506825.1 uncultured Cellvibrio sp. | reverse complement strand
GTAGGCGATTTAAGCAATACCGACCGCACAATGAATAATACGCTTTGGCTGGGCATTTATCCTGCCCTTGGCGCAGAACATTTTGATTATATAGCCGAAAAAATGGAAGAATTCTTTGGACTGAATTTTTAATTACCATGCTATTAAATCAGCCTGAAATTGCTTATCAACCGGGTGTTGCTCTGGATGACTTGCAATTAATTATCGACAAAACCCCACGTAATGTTTGGAATGCTTTGCGCGGTCAGCGAATTTTTATAACGGGTGGCACTGGTTTTGTCGGTTGCTGGTTGCTTGAAGCGCTTATCTGGGCGAATCAAGAATTGGCACTTAATCTTTCATTAACAATTCTGAGCAGGAACCCTGAGGCTTTTATAGCAAAAGCGCCGCATTTAGCTCAATGCAGTATTGTTAATTTAATAAAGGGCGATGTAAATAATCTACAAACCATTACAGCATCTTTTGATGTGGTAATTCACGCAGCAACTGATGTTGTAAATCCTGATGCGGATTTTGTAGTTGCGTATAATGCAATCGTTGAGGGTACACGCGAAACGCTCGAATTAGCTAAACGCTCTAAAGCAAAACGATATCTACTGACAAGCTCTGGTGCTGTGTATGGTCGTCAACCATCAATAATATCTCACATTTCCGAAACTTATGCTGGCGCACCGGATACTGCTCTCGTAAATTCAGCTTATGGGCAAGCCAAACGAATTTCAGAGTGGTTGTCCAACTGTTATGCGCAACAATTTTCTTTAGACGTTAAAATTGCGCGCTGCTTTGCACTCATCGGCCCTTACCTGCCACTCAATGCGCATTTTGCAGTTGGTAATTTTATTCGCGATGGTCTTAGCAATAATAATATTACCGTAAGCGGAGATGGCTCTGCATATCGCTCTTATCTGTATGCTGCTGACATGGTGGTATGGCTACTGACTATTTTAATCAATGGACAATCTGGGCAATCTTATAATCTTGGTTCCGATAAAGATCTAACCATTAAAGACTTGGCTGAAAAAGTATCCAATATTATTTATAAAGCAAACAAGGTTACAGTGGCAACTCAACCCTCTGCAAATAATCTAGTACAGCGTTATGTGCCTGACATTACAAAAGCAGAAAAAGAGCTAGGGCTTATAGAATACACAGACTTAACATCATCAATTCAAAAAACAATTAGCTGGGAAGTTCGTAACCGAGAATTAAACCTAAAAAAATAAGTGGATAACAGCATGACTCAATTCGCTCCCCATGAATTACGCAAAACCGTATTACGCATGGCATTTTCCGGTTCGACGGTACATGTCGGCTGTGCATTTTCAATTATAGAAATTTTAGCAGTGTTATACAGACAACATTTGCGTTACCCCAAAAATGATCCTCAGTCTACAGAACGCGATTATTTAGTCCTCAGTAAGGGCCATGGTGTCATGGCGCAGTACGCTTGCCTCTATGAAAAAGGCTGGCTGACACAAACAGATATTGAAAATTATTTTAAAGATGGATCTAAATTAAAAGGCCTTTCTGATGTGCATGTAATTGGCTGTGAAGTAACATCAGGCTCCTTGGGCCACGGTCTGTCAGTTGGTGTTGGTATGGCACTGGCTGCAAAGCTAAATAAGTCCGATCAATGCTGTTATGCCATTGTGGGTGATGGTGAGATGAATGAAGGCACTATGTGGGAAGCCTTGTTATTTTCTACCCATCAAAACCTAGATAACTTAATTGTAATTGTGGATGAAAATGGCTTTCAGGCCATGGGCACCACGTCTGAGGTTTTAAAACTAGGAAGCTTAAAAGATAAATTTAATGCTTTTGGATTTGAAGCGGTTTCAGTAGATGGTCATGATGAAGCAGCCTTGGATAGCGCAATTACCCAACTCAAAAATAATAAAAATGGAAAGCCTAAGGCTATTATTGCCCGAACAATAAAAGGCAAAGGGGTTTCATTTATGGAAAACCAAAACATTTGGCACTACACCCGCCTGAACAATGAAACATTTGCGTTGGCAATGTCGGAATTGGAACTATAACCATGAGAAATGTGTTTTCAAAATCTATCCTTGCAGCGGCTCAAGCAGATCCTAAAGTACTTTTACTGACGGGTGATCATGGTTACGCATTATTTGATGAGTTTCGTCAGCACGCACCGGCACAATTTATCAATGCAGGTATCGCTGAACAAAATATGGTGGGTGTTGCCGCAGGCCTTGCGAAAGCCGGTTACAAACCTATTGTATACGGCCTAAGCGCATTTGTTCCTGTGCGAGTGCTTGAGCAAATAAAAATGGATGTTTGCTATGAAAATTTACCCGTTGTATTTATTGGTGATGGGGCTGGCGTGGTTTATAGCAGCCTCGGCAGCAGTCATCAATCGACTGAAGATATTGCCGTTCTTCGCTGCATACCCAATATAAATATTTTATCGCCATGCGATGCACAAGAAATGCAATATGCGATGAATTACGCCTTAAAATTTACTTCACCACAGTATGTGCGTATGGGCAAATCGGATATAGGTGCAGTTCACAGAGCGGCGATAACTGCACCAATTGGTGATTTGGTTTCCGTAATCACTGGTAAAAACAAAACAATAAGCTTTTTAGCTACAGGTTCTATGGTTAAAACAACGCTTGCATTAGCGCAAATGGTAGGCGATTTCTCGGTATGGAGCGTACCTAGCATTAAGCCTATTAATGAAGAACACATTAAACAGATTGCGCAAGACTCCGACATTATTATGGTATTTGAAGAGCATACGGTTGCTGGGGGCTTAGGTAGTTTAGTGGCAGAGATAGTTAGCACATCTGGTGGTGCCAAAGTATTTCGTTTTGGTGTGCAAGACCGATTCTCACAAAAATGCGGTAGCTATGAATACTTATTAAAAGAACATGGAATCGATTTTGAAGCTTTATTACCGCAAGTGCTTGCCTTAACAAAATCTTAAATCTTATGTAAAGCTCTGTGTGAGTAATTTTTCCGACTCTTTAGGTGCAACAAAAAATGATTTTATTGCACCTGAAAACATCTTAAAAATAACTATACATATTTAATCCATTCAATTTTTTTAGAAAAGGATAAAACGTGGATCCGCATCATTATCGAGACAGAATATCTATCTGCCTACTCTTGCTAGGTTATTTTGCGATTCGTTGTTTTTACCTAGACACAATACCCCGCTGGGATGCGGCAAGCTACTGGGGCGAATTAATACAAGCCGTACAATCTACTCAAAATATAGAAAAACTATCCGACTTTCCGGGGATGGTTTT
>CAUOQW010000432.1:0-3281 GCA_963506825.1 uncultured Cellvibrio sp. | reverse complement strand
GATCATGCGTTTGATGTCGTCTTGCGAATAGGCAACAAAAGCACCGTAAATAATACCCGCAACACCTAGCCACATGGCTAAGGGCGCAATTTCCTGCGATGCGTTAGGAAAGAATGGAATCGCAAAACGCAACATACCGTAAGCGGCGGTTTTCAACAGAATACCGGCCAAGTCAACTGAACCAGCAGTTGGTGCTTGGGAGTGGGCATCTGGCAGCCATGCATGAAATGGCACAACTGGAAACTTAACCGCGAAGGCGATAAAGAAGCCCAGCATGAGGATCATTTCCAAACTTGCACTCATTTGGGTGTTGCGCAAGGCAGCATAATCGAAGGTTAAAACATCAGTCTGCATGTAATGCACAAACACCAAACCGATAATGGCCAACAATAAAAGCAAGCCCGAAGATTGGGTGTAAATAAAGAACTTAGTCGCTGCTTCAACTCGTCCCTTCCCGTCTACTGACTTATGCCCCCAAAGAGAGATAAGGAAGTACATGGGGATAAGCATCATCTCCCAGAAGAAGAAGAACAGGAACATATCGAGGGCAAGGAATACACCGGCAACTGCACCCAAAATCCACAACAGATTTAAATGGAAGAAGCCTACTTTACGCGTCACTTCTGTCCATGAACACACTACCGCCAAAACGCCTAAAAACGCCGTTAATAGCAGCATCAAGATAGATAAGCCATCGAGTGCTAAATGGAAGCTAATACCAAAGCGCGGAATCCAATTAACTTGGAGTTCCTCTGCCCAAACGGATTGACCAGAACTTAAGTTAGCTAGCGAATAATCGTATTTGAGCCATAAATATAAAGTGCATCCGAATAATAAAATCATGCTGAACAAAGCAATCCAACGCGGTGCCTTGTTGCCGAAACGTTCAGCTTGCCAAGAGAGCAAGCCGCCTAGAAATGGTATGAGTATGAGCCAGGTAAGCATCTCTGGTTCCTTATTAGTCTTACAACAACACAAGCGCGGCGAGAATAATCACCACACCGGCAGCAATGGTGGCAGCGTACCAACGTACGCTCCCGGTTTGAGTTGCACTCAACATTCTGTATGCCTGCACAACGCCCGCAGGAATCAAATTGAAGGTCTTATCAACGGGGTCTTTACGCAAAATTTGCGCAAGGAACACATAAGGCTTAACAAATATCTTGTCATACAACCAATCAAAGCCCCAAGCCGCGAACCAGAATTTGGTCAGCACTTTACCGATTGAAGATGAGGCAATTGATTTAACAATTTTGGTATCAAACAAGAACAGGAAAGTTGCTAAGAGTGTGCCCACAATCGCTGTTGCAATCGCAATGATTTCAACAAAGTGTTTAGCGCCCTCACCTACTTCATGATTTCCAGGCAACACACCATCTAAAGGAGGCACTATCAAGGCACCAAGTCCAGTTGAAAGCACCAACAGAATACCCAATGGCAACCAGTAGTCTACGCCGTGAAGCGCGTGAACTTCGGTTTTTGCTTCACCGTGGAAGGCTACAAAAATTAAACGGAAGGTATAAATAGCCGTCATGAAAGCACCCGCCAAGCCTGCGTAAAACAGTTCGGGATGACTATAAGATTGCAACAATATTGCATCTTTTGAATAGAAGCCTACGGTTACGAATGGCAAAGCTACCAAAGCTGCGCCGCCAACCAGAAAACAGGCATAGACAAATGGGATTTTTTTACGCAAACCACCCATCTTGAAAATATTCTGTTCGTGATGGCAAGCAATAATCACAGCACCCGAAGAGAGGAATAACAGCGCTTTAAAGAACGCGTGGTAAACCAAATGCCAAATAGCAGGTTGATAAGCCTCAACACCTAAAGCCAAAAACATGTAGCCGATTTGGCTCATGGTTGAATAAGCCAAGATACGTTTGATGTCGGTTTGTACTAGCGCCGCAAAGCCTGCGATAAACAATGTCACGGCACCAATTACACCCACGAGATAAAGAACATCCGGCGCCAACTCAAAGAGTGGATGAGTACGAGCAATCAAGTAAACGCCTGCCGTTACCATGGTCGCGGCGTGAATCAATGCCGATACTGGCGTTGGGCCAGCCATTGCATCCGCCAACCATGTTTGTAATGGTAATTGCGCCGATTTACCAACCGCGCCACCTAACAACATAAGGGTGGCAAAAACAATTGCAGAAGAACCAACCGCAAATACAGTGGGCGCTTTCTCCAATACTTCTTGAATATTGAGGGTGCCAAGGTGTTGATATAAAACGAACAAACCAATGGCCATAAAGGCATCGCCCACGCGAGTAACTATAAAAGCCTTACGCGCAGCTGCCCCATTTGCAGGGTCGCGATAGTAGTAACCGATCAGTAAGTATGAGCACAGGCCCACCCCTTCCCAACCGAAATACAAAGACACTAGGTTATCGCCCAACACCAACAAAATCATGCTGGCGAGGAAGAGGTTCATGTAAGAGAAGAAGCGCGCAAAGTCTTCATCGCCACGCATGTACCAGGATGCGAATAAGTGAATCAGGAAGCCCACGCCAGTAATTACACCGAGCATGGTTAATGACAAGCCATCCAAGTGCAAATTAAACGCGGGTGCAAAACCGTCAACGTTAACCCATGTCCACAGTGGTTGGACAAACGCTTCTCGTGTTGGCTGATTCAGAAAGTCATAACCCGCCCAAGCTGCAACTAATGCCGCTAAACCTACGGAGCCCACACCCACAAAAGCCGCCACATTTTCAGATAGACGCTTACGGGCTGATACGAGAATCAAGAAACCGATAAGAGGAAATAAAATTGTTAGATAGAGTTGGTTCATCCGCGCATCTCACTTGCTGCATCAACGTCCAGAGACTGGTAGCGACGGTAAAGTTGAATAACAATTGCCAAGCCAATAGCGGCTTCAGCAGCGGCCAAGGTCAAAATCAGAATAAACATAATTTGACCATCAGGCTGCACCCAGCGAGCACCCGCAACCACAAATGCCAATGCACAGGCATTCATCATGATTTCAATGCTCATTAGCATAAACAGTAAATTGCGACGAATTAGCACACCCGCTAGGCCAATCACAAAGAGTATGCCCGCTAGAACTAGACCATGTTCCATTGGGATTGCGTTAAGGGATATAGCATTAAGCATCTTTATTTTCCTTATCGTCTTTATCCGCATCGCGGCCTATATGCCAAGCGGCAACCATAGCAGCGAGCAGCAACATAGAAGCGAGCTCTACCGCCAACACATAAGGACCAAATAAAGCGATACCGACTTCTTTGGGGCCAACTGTCGTAATGGTGATC
>CAUOQW010000431.1:0-3284 GCA_963506825.1 uncultured Cellvibrio sp. | reverse complement strand
TTAAGCAGCTTAATGGCCACGCAAGTCGGCAGCCATTGGGTGGTGCGTACACTGGCGAATATGGCGCAAGTGCAACTGGGCGCAATGCAAGGCAATTTAATTACGGGTTTAGATATTGCAAGTGTAGATTTTAAACAAGACGAGTTTGCACTCCACGCAGAAAATCTCTCCTTCCGCTGGCAGCCGCTGGGATTGTTTTATACCGCGGTAACAGTGCAATCGCTCTCCGCTGAAAATATAAAGATTTATTTACCTCCCAGCAAAAGCGACCCAGATCCTGAAAATTTCCCATGGCCAAATTTGGCGCAGCCGGTGCGGGTGCAGTTGCAAAGTTTTAATTTTCGCAATATTCATATTTACCAAGGCGGTACGCACATACCTATAACGGCCTTGCAGGGCAATTTAAGTTTGGGCACTTTTCATTTGCGTACTAGCAATTTAAAACTGACGCATCAGCAAGCCAGTTTACATGTGAATGGATCAATGGCATTGCGTTATCCCTATGATTTGAAGATAGATAGTCAGTGGACTTTTACGAATGGCGATAAGCCTACAGATAAATATGTCGGTAGTTTAAAACTTACGGGCGACATAAAAACGCTCAAGTTACATAATCAACTGTTACAGCCGTTACAGCTGACTACAACGGCAACGATGTCACCAGCGTTGCGTCAATCAAATGTGCAACCAAAAGCGGATGTGAAGTTAGAGTGGGTGGAGCAAGCATTGTTGCCCGAGTGGCAAAATGCATTAACACTAAATTTACCTACGCAAATACCTAATATTCAAACACCTGCAACTCAAACCTCTAGCACACAAATGCTTAAGGCCCGGACTCTTACGCAGGGCAATATTACTCTTTCCGGCTGGTTAAATAATTTTAAACTTACGAGTCATATCCAGCTGAAGGCATTGAATAATAATCTTGATTTGATTGGCGATGCTCAGGGTCATTATGATGGGCAAAAAAAATCTCTTCATGCACAAATCAATAAGCTAAAGCTCACCGAAAAAATTTTGGGTACTACGGATCAAGTCGAAAACATTGTTCATGTCACGGGTGATTTGAACGGTAATTTTGATAGCGCAAAAAAATGGCAGTGGAATCTAAAATTCAATACAGAACATTTTAATCTTAACCATTTTATAACGGATTGGCCGAGTGATATACAGCTTGCGTTGGATGCACAGGGATCATTCGAGCCTCCCTCAGCGAATAGCGAAACCAACGGATTACAGTTGGCGTTTAACAATATTGATGGCCGTGGTGAATTGCGTGGGCTTTCCGTATCTGCGCGCGGCGATCTCAATTACGATGGCGCGAGTTGGAACTCTTCGGATGCCAATCTTGCCATAGGTGCCAATCAATTAATGTTGAAAGGCCAGGCGGGGAATGATTTGGCGCTGGAGTGGAAAATTAACGCGCCGCTCTTGGGGCAAATTGATCCAAGCATCAGCGGCAGTATTATTTCCAGTGGCTTGGTATCCGGCGATAAAAAAAATCCGCGTATTAAAATTACTGCTCAAGTTGAGCGCTTGTTATGGCGCGATTATGCGGTAGACAATTTATCCTTAAGCTTAAAGCCTCAAACCGCAACCGCGGATTATGATTTGCTATTAGCTGCTACTCATGTGCAATGGCAGGAGCAAAGTCTGTCGCGAATTGATATTAAAGGTGCGGGCACACTTGCGCAGCATAAGATAGAGGGAAAAATGGATAGCCCGACGCTGGGCACAGCAAGTTTAACGCTCGATAGTAGTTGGAAAGATGAAGTCTGGCGTGGTCAATGGCGTGAATTTGTCTTTGGGTTAAAAAAAGTTCCGCGCTGGACTTTGGCTTCTGCATCGCCAATGCAAATAGATACCGCTGGCGATGAGCTCAATATGGATTTGGGTCGCTTGTGTTTAACCACAGCGCGTTCACGCTTTGTACAAAAAGCCTCCGCATTGAATGCTAATAATTTACCCCATAGCGATCTAAAAAATACCTTAACGTCTGCACTGGTTGGCGGTGAAAGTCAAATGAGTGCCGTAGAGGTGCAAGACTATCCTGAAATCTGTATGGAAAGCCGCTGGAATACTACGCAAGGTTTTCAATTAAACGGCACAGTTAAAGCTATGCCCATAGATCAATTTCAGGCTTGGTTTAAATCTGAAGTCATTTTAAAAGGCGTATTGGACGGCAATATAAGTGTGAGTGCACTGCCTGCAAAATCACTGGTGCTCGATGCTCAATTGCAAGCGCGCGATGCGCAATTTTTGTATCAATTTCAAGGCGGTGATATAAAAATTTACCCGCTGCAAAACGGCAAGCTGAATGCAAATTTAAAAAATGATCAGCTTAATAGCTCGCTCTTATTAGATTGGGCGCAATACGGCACCATCAATGCTGCAGCAAAATACAATCTTAAAGATAAAAAAATTCAAGGCAAGCTTGGAGCCGTGTTGAATGATTTGGCTCCTTTGGAAAGTTTGTTGCCCTTTTTAAATAAAGTGGTGGGTTCTGCGAGTGCGGATATTAATTTTTCCGGTAGTGCTAGCAAACCAGAAGTGGTTGGTAATATTAAATTTACGAAAGGTGGCGCTACTTTACCCAAGCTGGGTTTAGTGCTGCGCGATTTTGATTTGCAAATAAATAGCCAAAGTTCAGGCAGGTTGCATTTGGATGGACAAGTCACCTCTGGCGAAGGCACGCTTATGGTCAAAGGCGATTTGGAAAATTTCGGTACGCCGCAGTGGACATGGCAAAGTAATATCTATGGTGCCAACATTCGTTTTATAGAACAGCCGCAACTTATTGCAACGCTTAGCCCCAATTTAAAATTATCAGCCGATGCTACTGCAATCAATTTAACCGGCAGTACAGAAATTCCCTGGGCACGCGCTGTGGTTAAAACTCTGCCAGCCTCTGCTACGCGCGTAAGTGCAGATGTTACCGTCATTGAAAGTGATCGCATGGTGCAGAATGAATTTTTAGGTAAAAAATCTATTCCATTTTTTACTAATATTATTTTGTATTTTGGCGATGATGTTCGCTTTAAAGGTTTCGGCTTGGATACGCAGTTACTCGGTAAAGTGAATGTGTTAAAAGAAGAAAATCGCCAAACCTTTGTGACCGGTTTTGTAGCAGTGGGCAAAGGCAATTACAAAGCTTATGGGCAGGATTTAGTGGTTGAACGCGGTCGTTTAATTTTCCAAGGCCCTTACGATAATCCCGGCTTGGATATTCGCGCATTGCGTGTTATGAATGATGGTACGGCGGGTTTGGAAATCGGTGGCACTTT
>CAUOQW010000430.1:0-3291 GCA_963506825.1 uncultured Cellvibrio sp. | reverse complement strand
TTATCATCTGCACGGCGACGTGGTACGGCTTCAGCGAGGTTTAGCTCTGCAGGTTTGTTTCCTTGTATCATTCTCTTCTCCATTTTAGACCGATGTATTTACGATTTATTTTGTTGCCAATTCATTTGCGGTGCGCAAAGCTTCGCGGATGCGCACTATTTCGGTAATATCCACAAAGGTAATTACCGCGCCTTCAATAACATTGTCGAGTGTGCGATAAGGCAGGATACGCATGGTGTACCATTTTTTTTCAAGGGTTTGCACATCAATTTCTTTGGGTGAGAGTGTTTTTAATACGGCTTGTACATCGGCAATCAAATTGTCGTAGCCAATTAAGTTGGAGGCAATATGACCTACAGGTCGCCCGACATCGCTCAAAATTAAATTAATAATGAGTGTAGCTGCAGGGGTAAAACGTAAAATGCGCAGGCCGTGGTCTACAAAAATAGTGCCTATGCCCGTGCCTGCCAGTAAGTTATTCATGTCATTGTTAGCACGCGATAAATCGCTAACTTTAGTTTGTAGTTCGGTATTAACCGTGGCCAATTCTTCGTTGATGGATTGCAACTCTTCTTTTGACGTTTCCAATTCTTCGTTGGTAGATTGCAACTCTTCGTTAATGGATTGCATTTCTTCGTTCGATGATTTTAATTCTTCGTTAGAGGTTTCTAGCTCTTCATTGGCCGCGTGAAGATATTCTTCTTTAGCCTGCAACTCTTCGTTTAACTCTGCTATTTGGGCGATGGCTTCTCTGTTGCTGCCATCGGTATTCAGCATTAGCGGTACTGTGGCTAATAGTTCTTGATGTGCATCCAGGCTGCCCGCTTCCGCAAGAATAATTAAAAATAAAGGCGACTCCAGTACGGCTGAAGAATTCACCAACACTGGGCAGATAGTGACGTGCACCAGTGTGAAATGACCGTTGGTTTTTACCCGAATATTTTGCAGGCGAAGCGGCTCTTTGCTGCTGGCCGCTTTATGCAAACTGGTGGTTAAAGTGCGTTTGAGACCTTCGCGCGCCATTTTCAAAATATTATTGATGCCAGCTTCGCCCGGTGTAGGTTCTAAATACATGCCGGTGCGGCCATGCAAATACAAAATATCGCCTTGGCTGTTAACCAATGCACAAGCAGGATCAAGACACTGCAATAGAGTTTTTTCGGTTAATTCACGGAGAGATAACTTGGCAAGGCTGGGCAATTTGCCATCCGCTATTTTAAGAGTGTTGGGTAGGGTTGCTGTATGTTTGGTTACGGTTGGCGGTAAAAAGCGATTCAAAGCGGCGCGTTTTGCGCCTTGAAAATCTTCTTTGCGCTGATACATTTTGGCTTTGCGATCGAGCGGTACAAATAAACTGGCAAGCTCACCCACTGTTTCGGATGTACCTAAAAACATAATGCCACTAGGGTTTAATGCATAGTGAAATAAAGTGATGATGCGTTTTTGTAATTCCGCGCTCATGTAAATTAATAAATTTCGGCAACTGATTAAATCGAGTTTAGAAAAGGGCGGATCTTTGATGAGATTGTGTTCCGAGAACACCAGCATATCGCGAATATTTTTGTGGATGCGGTAGGCGCTGCCATCGGGTTCGGCGGTAAAAAAACGTGCAAGGCGCTCAGGGCTTATATCATCGGCAATGCTAGCGGGGTAAACACCCGCGCGTGCAGTTGCAATGGCGCGGCTATCGATATCCGTTGAAAATACTTGCACTTTAAAATTTTGTTTAAGCGTTTCTAATCGCTCTTGCAGCAAAATTGCAATCGAATAAGCTTCTTCACCGGTTGAGCAGCCGGTAGACCAGGCTCGAATGACGGTGCCCGCTTGTTTGCCGTCAAATAATTTTGGAATGATGTGTTGTTCAAGCACTTCAAATGCATCTGGGTCGCGGAAAAAATTGGTCACGCCAATTAATAAATCGCGAAACAACGCCTCAATTTCAGCAGGCATTTGTTGTAAGTATTTTACATAGGTTTCAATTTTATCAATTTGATGCACTGCCATACGACGTTCAATGCGGCGGCAAATTGTGCTGGGCTTGTACTGTGAAAAATCATGGCCCGTTTGCGTGCGCAACAACACAAAGATTTTCTTCAGTGAGTTTTCATTAAGCGCGGTGGGCGAGATGCTTAGCCCCACGGGTCTGCGAAACGCGTGCTCTACATAGGCGATAAGTTGCGCGGGCATTTCCGCTGGTGTCAGTTCGTAATCGACCAGACCTGTATCCAGCGCGCTGCGTGGCATGCCATCAAATTCGCTGGCGGCAATGCTTTGCACCATTACCATACCGCCTTCACTTTTAATCGCACGCACGCCCAAGGTGCCATCGCTACCGGTACCGGACAGCACAATACCAATCGCGCGTTCATGCTGATCCTGCGCTAGCGAGTGAAACAAAAAATCGATGGGTAAGCGGTGGCCGCGCGGCGCAGAAGGTTCCATTAATTGTAGGGTGCCGTTCAAAAAAGCCATATCGCGGTTGGGTGGAATTATGTAGGCGCAGTTGATTTGCACCTCCATCCCATCTTCAACTTCAAATACCTTGAGGTGGGTATAGTGCTGTACTAATTCGGTGAGAATGCTGTGATGGTCTGGCGCTAAGTGTTGGACTAAAACGAAGGCCATATTGGGTTCAATATTGGCAGGCATACCTGAAAAAAAGGCTTCAAAAGCCGCTAAACCGCCAGCGGATGCACCTATACCCACAATTGGGAAGTCTGCACTTGCGGCGGGCTTATCAACCACTGTGAGGTGCGTGGTGGCAGGTTGTTTATCCTTGTTCTTGGTTGTCATAGCATTTCTTTCTTCATTGGGCTTTAGGGCGAATGAAACCAGTGCTGAAAGCACGGCGTGCGCTCAGGGGAAACCTCAGGAAGTGAATGCGCTGAGTTGAATCGGGTGGGGCAGCCTGTACAGAAAGAGTGCTACAAAAAAACAAGCAATTAAAAAAGCAGGCGACTAAAGATGATGAGTAAACTCAAATTATAGGTAGAGAGCAGCCTACTCCTTTAATTGCAGCGGGTGTTGGTTTATTCCTGAACCTTGGCTCGGGTGAATTTTTATCAGGGCAGGGTTGGCTGGGATTCTGTGCACCCAAAACAGGCATTGGCATAGATACTGCTGACAACTCTTTGTAATGAGCCTAGCTTAGTTATGTTTTACGCTAAATTTCGTTACTTTTACTATAAGCACGGGGGTATTTTCTACCCAAGCTGGGAGCTATGACGTAGAATGCCGCCCTATTTTGATTCTTCATTTTATTCACACGATCTGTTGGACCTGTTTTTTTGG
>CAUOQW010000429.1:0-3297 GCA_963506825.1 uncultured Cellvibrio sp. | reverse complement strand
TGAAATTATTTCTGCACTTTCCTTTCTTTGTAATAACCCGCCAACACATCAAATGCTTGTTTGCGAACACCCGTTTCAGAAATCAAACCTTTGCGATTCCAACCGTTTTGGTAGATGGGGTGTTCTCGGCGTGGCGATCTAAAATCTTTTAAAATCCATGGCGACATACCGGATAGATTTTCCATCTTGTCGGCCATTAAGAGTGTTTGGCGATAATATTCTGCCTGATATTCTTCGGAGAATTTAAAGGCGACATCTTTAGCGTGAACACCTGCCATGGCATCGGCACCAAATTCAGAAAGGATGACCGGTTTATTGTTGGGGGTATGCCAAACTGTTGCGGCTAGGTCACTTAATTTGTCATCGCCATACCAACCGTTGTAAGTATTCACCGCCAAAATATCCAAGCTATCGACTAAAGGATCATTCATGGTGATATCAATATGCTTGTCGATAATTTTTCGTTCCACTAAGAGTGCAGCGCTGATTAAGCGAGTGCCGTCCATTTGCCTTACGCTTTTGGCGAGGTCTTGTAAGAACACATTGCGCTCATCCGCCACGGGCGTTTCATTAGCAATGCTCCAAATAATAATGGAGGCGCGATTGCGGTCGCGATAGATATTCTCTGCCATCATTTTTTTCGCATTAGCCATAACTTTTGGGTTTTTATAATCTATTGACCAATACACGGGAATTTCACTCCAGATAAGCAACCCCATTTCATCGGCAATGCGTGTTGCTAGTTCTGAGTGAGGGTAGTGTGAGAGGCGAATATAGTTACCGTGCAGCCCATGTTTAATTTCAGAAAATAAAGCTCTAATCGCAGGTTCGGTCATATTGCGAGCGGGGTTTGCACCAATCTCTTCTTCATGCATGGAGATACCAGAGAGAAAGATAGGCTTGTCATTCAGCAGAATTTTATTGCCTTGGGTACGAATACTTCTAAAACCAATTTTATCGCTAAGTGTGTTGCCTGCTATTTTGAAATTTACTTGATACAGATGCGGTGAGTCGGGTGACCAGCGACGTAAATCCTTGGGTGCACTCACATCCAGCTTGGCAATACCTTCGGCATTGGTTTTTACAGCCCATTTTTTATGGGTGCCCGCAATTTCAATATCTACTTTTTGATTAGCTTTAGTTTCGCCATTGAGTTTTATTTCGCCGATTAGGTTTCCGCTATTCACTAATTGCAGGTAAGCGTCATCAATAAAGGTTTCTGGTAAAAATACAATGCGCGGCGTGCGAGTAATACCGCCATAGAGATCCCAATCGGTAATGGCACCGGGGATACTTTCGGCATCGTGGTAGCTATCGACTCCTAGGGTGATTTGATTGCTGCCCGCGCGCAGTTCTTTGGTGATTTCAAAGGCGAAAGGTGTAAATCCACCCGTGTGCTTGCCAATTTTTTTGCCGTTGAGGTAAACGTAAGCGTGGTAATTTACCGCTTCAAAATGCACAAAGGCGCGTTTGCCTTTTTGTGGTTTGATGTCAAAGGTTTTTTGAAACCAAATTAGACCATCGTAATACCTCAGCTCTGGCAGTACTGAGTTCCACGCATTGGGAATTGCCATTTTTGGCCCGCGCTGCATATCAAATTCAAAGAAGGCATTGGGGTTTTTCTTTTCTTCGTTTGCGACATTAATATCGCGATAGCGCTGCATGCGCGATTTAGCAACCCAACCGTTGATGTCGTTGAGTCCGGTTTTATAAAAATCTTTGGAGTAAACCCAATCGCCTGCAAGATTGATATGCTCTCGTGAGGCGACATTGGTTAATAGAATTTCGGGTTGTAGGGTGGATATTGTTTGTGCAAATGTATTAGCCGCGCCTGCGCAACAAAGTGTGGAGATTAAAACTAATCGGTTTATAAATGTGTGCATGATTTTTCCTGTCTTAGTTAATTTCCTGCCGGTCTAACACTAGATGCCATAGGGCTTGCGCTGAGATTAAAACTTTCAACCGCATCAGGATGCGATGGATCATAGTTGGGTAAATCTTTTGCGAGTTGCGATGCAAGCGGCAGCTTCGCGGTGCGAATACCTTGCACAACACATTTTGCCAATTGATAGGCGCCATAATTATTGTGATGGGTAGCATCTTTACCGCCGTCATTAAACGCGAGTGGTGCTTTTGCAACACCCAGCGCTTCGTAAAGTTTTACGCTCATGGGGTCTAGATCTATAAGCGCCACTTTCATTTCTTTGGCGACGGCGCGCACGGCTTCAGGATACTTGCCGTGGGTGTTTTCAATTTTTCCGGCTTTATCAAACTTGCGGCGCTGCATAGAGGTAATTAACACCGGCGTTGCACCGCGCAGTTTGGCTTCGGCGATAAACACTTTTAAATAATCGCGGTAGGTGGTTTCTGCTTCTACATAGGTTTGTGGCCACTGCTTTTTCTGATCGTTGTGGCCAAATTGAATAAACAGATAGTCACCTTTTTTAATTGTCTCTAAAACTTTTGCCAAGCGAAGCTCAGTGATAAACGATTTCATGGTTTCGCCAGATTCGGCGTGATTGGAAATGGCGACATCGCTATTAAAAAACACTGGCAGCATTTGCCCCCAGCTTGCGGCGGGTTCATAAGGTTGATCAGTTACGGTGGAGTCGCCCACTAAATAAATGGTGGGTGCATCGACTTTTTCGATGTTAACTGAGCGCACTTGCGGTGCTGTGCCGTTAAATTCCAGTGTTAATTTATCATCCCAATGGAGTGCATCTTTCTCACGGCTTTTTAAAAGTACATTCACACCACCCGGTGCATTTTTTTCGGGCGCGGTGAGATTGGCGGTACGAATATTGACGATAAAGCTGCGAGTCACAAATTCACCTGCGGCAGTGGTGATATCTTGTAAATACAAGCGGCGCGATTCGGCTTTTACAGTGTTGGATGAGGCTAGGCTAGGGTGACCGAACTCAATAGTTACGCGGTAATTGCCTTCTGGTGCTTGCGCTGAAAAATAAAAGGCTTTGCCTTCGCTGTTTACGCGCGTGTTTAAATCAAAACCATAGCCGCGCTCAGTGCTGTAGGCATCTGCTATTGGAAACTGATTAGCCGTTTGTGGCGCTTCAATAAAGCTAAATTTTTGTGCTTGTTTGAAATCGGGACGGCTGAACTCAGGTTTGCTGATAGTTTCTTTCACACTGAGTTCCTTTTTTACAGCTGTAGTTTTCTCGGTTGTAGATGCGGCTGGTTTTGGTTCGCTATTGACGCAGCCTATAGTCGTAACGATGAGCAGAGCGAAAAGGGCAGTGCAGCCTAATTTTTTAGTACGAATCAGAGTTTTAGTCGGGT
>CAUOQW010000428.1:0-3300 GCA_963506825.1 uncultured Cellvibrio sp. | reverse complement strand
TGCGGGCGCCTTATATTCCACCACTGAAGATTTGCTTAAGTGGGAAAAAGCACTTTTTGGTGGAAAGCTATTATCTAAAGCATCCTTAAAGAAAATGCTAACACCCTATAAAGACGACTTTGCCTTGGGTGTAATGGTATCCAAAGATAAAGGCCGAACTATGATTCATCATAATGGTGGCATTCAAGGATTTAACACTAAACTTGCATATTTCCCCGAAAGTAAAACGATTGTTATTGTTTTAGCCAATCTCAATGGTAATGCACCCGATGTGATTACTGACACGCTAGGCGCAATTGCGCATAGTGAAAAGATAGTGGTAAATGCTGATCGGAAAGAAATTGACGTATCGGCCGACATTTTAAAAAAATATTTAGGCATTTATGAATTAGCCCCTAATGTAACTATGACAATTACACTTGAGAACAATCATTTAATTAGCCAAGTAACAGGACAAAGTACTGTACCGCTGTTTGCAGAAACAGAGTTTTTATTTTTTGTTAAAATTGTTGAAGCACAACTGGAGTTTGCTGAAGATAAAAATCACAAAATCACACATTTAGTATTGCATCAAAATGGCAACCATATCAAAGCACCTAAGCTCTGATAGAAATATTTAGGAGATAAGGGCGCAAGACTTGCGCCCTTTTTATGTACCCTTTTACGCACCATAGATATTCACCACAGAAAAACTAAATATTAATGGGCTGAATCCAAAAGACCATTTCATTCGTATCTGTTGCACAAGATGCAAAAGAGCGAACCATGAATATTACACAACATCTTTTCAGTATTGATTTAGTCTGTCTACTGGCAGGCTGCGGCGGAGCCAAGAACAACACAACACCCAGCTCCCTGCCCATATCAAGCGCCTCCGCAGCAAGTTCGCCTATTGCACTTAGCAGCACATCCAGCTCATCAAACAGCTCAAGCAGTATTGCAAGCACGCCAAGACTTATCGCTTACGGCAGTAATCCTATGCAAGTAGGCGAACTACGCCTACCGCAGACCACAAGTAATAAAGCATTACCCCTAGTCATTATTATTCACGGTGGCTGCTGGGTATCCGCTTATGCAGACTATCGTTTTATGGCTGGTTTCGCGCAAGCAGTTACAAATCTGGGCTATGCGACTTGGAATATCGAATACCGCGCCTTAGGTACGGGTGGTAATTGGCCCATTATTTTTCAAGATATCAATCAAGCGGTGGATTACACTCGTACCTTGGCGCAAAGCTATCCCATTGATGAGAATAAAGTCGCGGTCATCGGTCATAGTGCCGGTGGGCATTTAGCACTTTGGACGGCAAGCAGAATAAATTTAAAATCTGATAGCGATTTATATACGAAAAATCCACTCGCCATTAGCGGCGTAATAAGTTTGGCAGGAATCGCCAATGTTACTGGCAACAACTCCTGCAACAGCCTCGCAAGTGAGGTGATAGGCCTGCCGATTAGATCACCAAATGATAATTTAACGCAGCGCCTACAAGAAACATCGCCCTTACAAATGCTGCCCACTCGAACCAACACTATTTTAATCAGTGGCAGTGCAGATGGTATCGTACCGTCGTCTATGGGTGAGGAATATTCAACAAAAGCCACAGAACTCGGTGATCATAGCCTTCACTATGTGCTGCCAAGTCTAGGACACTTCGATTTAATTGATGCGAGCAAAACCAATTGGACACTCTATCAACAATCATTACAGGAGTTTTTTAAAGATTAAGTGGAGTTCACTCTAGTGTTTTTTACCGATATTTTCGCCACTCCGTGTTTCATCAACAAACCTCCTGTACATAAAATCAATCCAAATAAATCCCTCTAGGGCTTACTACGCTTGCTCGTAATCAAGTTCTCACTACTTTCGTTCAAACCTTTTCAAGATTAAATTGACTGTCTAGTGCGCGATCGTTTAGGTTAGTTGGCGAACAGACGAACTATTTAACAACGTCTATGCTAGGCTGATCCACAAATTTGGCAGGGAAAAGATGAGTGAGGCAAGTTTCCATTTAGAACAAAATAATACCCGCTGCAACCTTTTTGTTTGCGGCGACTGGCATTTAGGTCGCACACCTGATGGAAACACGCTTACCGATCAGATTCCCCCTGAAACAACTGAACTCACACTGATGCCCCAAAAAATTGGACAATGGGACTCCAGCTTAGCCATTACTCTCATATATATTGCGCATTGGTGTGAGGAGAAAAAAATTACTTTCAACACCCAATCTGCGCCGCAAGGACTACAGCAACTTATCCGCTTAGCAACGGATGTTCCCGCGTACGAAAATGCTAAAGCTAATGAATCCGCTCCCTTTTCAAAAATACTCAGAAAAAAATTAACCGCAATAGGTCAAGAAGTTAATCTCACCTTAACGTTTATTGGCGAGGCGACGCTTGCCGTCTTGCAATGGTTACGCGGAAAAGCCAAAACACGCCGAATTGATATTTTATATTTTGTGCAACAAGCAGGGCCAAGCGCTTTAGGTATTGTGACGCTAATTAGTTTATTAGTAGGGATGATTCTAGCTTACTTGGGTTCAGTGCAACTGCGTCAGTTGGGTGCGCAGGTTTACGTAGCGGATTTGGTATCACTCGGTATGGTACGCGAAATGGGTGCGCTTATGACTGCGGTTATCATGGCCGGTCGCACCGGTGCAGCCTACGCTGCGCAACTCGGCACCATGCAAGTTAATGAAGAAATTGATGCATTAAAAATTATGGGTGTTTCCAGTATGGAATTTTTAGTGCTGCCCCGCTTAATTGCCTTGGTTTTTGTAATGCCCTTGCTGTGTATTTATGCCGATATTATCGGCATGGCAGGCGGCGCACTAATTGCGGCCAATATGGATGTTAGTTTTACCCAATATATTTTACAAACCCAAGGCGCCGTAGATTGGTTGGATATTTGGACAGGTATATTTAAAAGTTTATTTTTCGGAATATTAATTGCCATCGCAGGATGTCAGGCGGGATTGAACTGTGGGCGCGATTCCAATGCAGTGGGTATGGCGGCAACAAATGCCGTGGTGAGAGCGATTGTCTACTTAGTGGTTGCAGATGCTGCATTTAATATTCTTTACGACAAGCTGGGAATTTAACATGACCCAAACAATCCTTGCAGACAATCACCCATTTATTTCAGTCAAAAATTTGTGTATAGGTTATGGCAGCCGTGTAATTCAGCAGAATTTAAATTTTACCGTCAACAAAAATGATATCTTTTTTATCATCGGTGGCAGTGGCTGCGGTAAAACCACCCTATTAAAAAATATGATTGGTTTGATTCCACCCACTC
>CAUOQW010000427.1:0-3319 GCA_963506825.1 uncultured Cellvibrio sp. | reverse complement strand
TGCGCAGAGAGCCGGCGCGAATTGATTATTTGTGATTACAGTGCAAGTGAAGCCGCCCTTAGCACTGGCTCGCGGGTCTTCGGTGCGAAAAGTTTGTTGCAGGTATGCGCGCACCTCCACGACCGCGAGCATCTTTTTCAAGCCCGCGCGCCCGAAGCTCTCAATATTGATCATTTAATGGAGATGAGCGATGTCAAAGGCCAAGCGCAAGCCAAACGCGCACTCGAAATAGCCGCCTGCGGCGGCCACAATCTTTTATTCTTCGGCCCACCGGGAACCGGCAAAACAATGCTTGCCAGCCGATTGCCCGCGATTTTGCCACGCTTGAATGAACGAGAAATGTTAGAAGTCGCGGCGGTTTATTCAGTGGCGGCACAAACTCACCATCACTCTTGGCGCACGCGACCATTTAGATCACCGCACCACACAGCATCGGCGATTGCACTCGTCGGTGGTGGCAGCAACCCGAAACCAGGAGAAATTTCTCTCGCACATTGTGGCGTATTATTTTTAGATTACTAAAGACTTTTATTGTGTTTTAAGCTCCTAAGCATTATTGCAAAATGTATCTCTTAGGTAAGCTTTAAGCTCGAGTGAAATAATCATTTGTGCTGTTGCGCTGCAGGCATTGACCGCAGCTAAGAGCTTGCCATGGGGCAGTAAGGTCAACATGTGATTAGTGTGTTCAGGTTGTTGGTAAGCCGCAGACTCATCCATCAGGCTGTAGCTCTATGAACGAGCGTACTGCAATATTAATTCCGATGAAGTAGTAATCTTAAAATTATCCATGAGCAATACCCATGACTTCATCTTTCGCAGCCGCCAATACAGCTTCAGGATCTGTATGTAAGAGATCCTGAGGTCGCCTTCCGCCTAGAAAGCCGTTGCCGCTCCCAAACCAATACGCCATGCCCCAGCCATCTTTTCTTTCACGAAACACTTCGATGATATTCACCAGTTCTTTAGAGAGCACGTAGCCTGCGTTTGAATTAAGGGCGTACAGTGGAAACAATTCTGTTTCATCATTGGAAATGGAAAAGATAATTCCCTTAGATAGCCATTCGTTTGGAGTTGTGCTGAGATTCTGGCCAGTGGCTACAGCGAATGTATAAAGCTGATCGGCGGTAAGCCATTGGGTACTATTGAGTATTTTCTGTTGCGCATCAGCAAGCATCCGCGCTTCTCGGCGTTCACTTTCTACATGCTTTTTTGATCCATTGCCATTTTTAAACATGATGGCCTCTTAGCGAATTATAAATACAGATTTAGGTGATTGTGGAATTGGATTTTCCAATATCTCACTCACAGGTAGGAGCCAGATAGCACCCCAATCACAGAGTCAACTATGTAATCCTCAACACTTTTAAATGCCTCCGCATCATTGTTGTCCAACAGATATTGTTTAATACTTTTACCTTGGAACAGTGGATTGTCATTTGGAGAACTGAACCATTTTGTGGCTAAGTCCGAACGATTTTCTGGTGCGAGAATGTCTAAAGACTTCGCAACACCCCTCAATATCTCCAGCCTGGAGACAACATGAGCCGGTAGATCTGGCTTCAAATTTAGTGACATGTCAGCTAGCCAACCCTCATACAGTTGCGGGCTCACTGAGTTTAATAATGCGAGTTGCTCACCGTAACCTAAGTGCCACAAAGCGGATTGCTGTTGGTACCACTCGATGGCTCCAGCATACTCTTCCTTCGTAAGCCTTTTGAAACGCCTATTTGAAGCCATTTATCGTTTTCCCATTTGCGTGACGCATAAACAAATAACTAATATTTTCAGCCAAAAAACTGACATCTCGTTAAGTTTAACGATACCCCAAGTTCACAACCAACACGTTTATTAACTGTATTATTGAAACTTGCTCAGAAATTCTAATAATGCTTTTTGCGGATCGCTTTCCTTTGATGTAAGCATCTTAATACCCCATTGATCTAATATTGTTTCTTGAATGGGATTTGGCCTATGCGTGAATACATATGATCTTGGCTGAACACCGCCACCGTTATTAGACCTCCATAACTTCGCCAGCTTGTAAAAAAGAAACCTAAGATTCACATCCGTTAGACTATACCCAATGAATAAAACGGATTTTCCTAGAACATCCGATCTGAGTTTTATATCTAAAGGAGTCTCAAACTCTAAGCGCTCATAATAACTAGATTCATCAAGTACGATAGTTTCATCGTTGTCAAAATCACCGTGAAATTTTATAACTTGAGTTACACCGTCTTTGATCTTTGCAATATCGGATACACCCGCAATTTTTGTATACTTCTTGTTATACAGTTCATATGATTTTTCTAGCCACCTATCATAATTGGTGGTGTAAACCATCGGAAATTTTGAATTTGCAATAAGTCTGTGTATCTCAGAACCTTTCAGGTTTACATTGGAAGAATGCCAATTAGTATCCATCCAGCTCCGGAGCGGGCCGATACTTCCTGTTTTTACCCTATAGTATTCTGCCAAGGCCAAGCTATCTCCGAAAGACTTGTATATTTCGGGGTCATATCCCAGTTCATTGGCAATATGATTTATTAGTTCTGACCATGTAGGAAGACCAAGATTTTTCGATACTCCTGCACCGACAAAAAGGATGACATTTTTTTCTCGATAAGACGCTATAAGATCATCCATTACAGAACCTCCGACACAAGAAAATCTCTAAAATTATCAAAAGCTATTTTGCGCATTGAAATCTCATTCTTCTTTTCGCCCATCTCAGCGAATGTTTCTTCGAAGCCTTTTGGGACAAAGACACAATCCCACTGAAAATCTCTATTTCCTCTTGGCTCAGGTGCAATATTTCCCTCTACAGCTCCTTCAAATATATATACTTTTTTAGCGTCACAGAATGCGATAACTGTTTTTGCAGTAAGTGATGTATTTTCCAATCCACCGAACAATTCAGAAAACTTATCTGCTTTTAATTTATCCCAGAATACTTGTGTTAGACCACCTGGAAAACCTTGTAAGCTGTCAATATAAAGACCCGTGTGTTCAATAAATACAGGACGACCGACTTGATTAAAGGCCTTTAGTACTTTATCCCTTACAATGTGCTTAATGTCTTCTGTTTGTATTTCATGGATAGTCAAGGGGGCGTGGACAATAGATACCCCTATATCACCTAAGATGGCTTCCACCTCTTTGGCTTTGTGGGGATTTTTTGTTACAAAACTAATTTCCATATAAAAATCTCAAATTATTTTGGTAGTGATGCCCAGTTAAACAACAACATCTAAACTGATGATTTTTTTGCAATACTTTTTCGCAGAAAGACCAAAAATCTGCGACTTAAAAACTGTCC
>CAUOQW010000426.1:0-3319 GCA_963506825.1 uncultured Cellvibrio sp. | reverse complement strand
TTTCATCTACCCATTCGCGGTCAATGCGCATATGCAGATGGTGCACATCATTGTGTTGTTTTACCGGAATCTCAACTTGCCAGGATGCATTGGGTGTGGCGCTATCTTTGGTTTCCAATTCGTGGTTGATGCTATGCAATTGTTGTAATTGGATTTTGGCGAGGCTGTGAACGCTGTGTTGTTGCAATAAAACCAGTAATTGCGTGCGCAATTCTTTGTCCGATAATTCTTTTACCGGTTTATTCATAAGTTGTTGAACAAACATACCTATGGTTTGTGTTATATCGATTTTTGAATTGAATGGATTTGTCGTAGCGGTTCCAGTTGGGTGGAAGAGCGCAGGGCTACTTAGGTTTTGTAATAATTTAACGGTCTGCTCACTTGAAAGTGGTTTCTTATCGCCATTGAGCTCTTGGGTTGTACGGCTAAGCAGCGTGAGCAGTGAGCCTTTTAAATCCTGTGTGTAATGAGTATTGAGCGCGGCTTTAATACTTCCGGGGTTGTCTTCATTATTCTTTTGCACACTTTCACTCAGTTTATTTTCAAAGAATACCCCGGAGTTTTTAAGCGTTTGTGCAAGCACTTTTGGCTGCGCTAATTGTTCTGGTAAGCGGATTTTCTCAGCAATACTTTTTAAGGCTTGTTCAACATTGGGTGATAGCAATTGCTGCCTACTGGTTGCAGGTAATTGTTGAAGTTGATTGATAGCTGACAATAATAGGTTGGGAGCATCCCGGTGCGGTAGAAGATTGCGTAGGTTTTCACTGACGATATTCTTAGCTGCTAGTGTTTCTGGATTCGTGTTTTTATTGGCGCTATGGGTTGTATATTTTAGTGATAGCTCATTGGTACTGTAGTTAATGGCCTTAGACAAGAGCGCGCTTTTACTGTTGGTATCTTGTACGGGATTGGATGTGCTTAGTGCTTTGGTAAGTACATCAGTGTCGCCATTACTTCCTGGCATGTGGCTACTTTTGGGGGCTAGAGAATAGTTTGCTTCCGCAGCAGGAAGAGCATTTTTAATGAGATTGGTTGAGCTATTTATTGATATGGGTACTGTTTTTAGTGATTCATTTTGAGTTGTGACATTTTTAACTAAGCCAGCTGTACTCGTTGTTAATGCAGGCGCTGGTTTGTTCGTTGCTTCAGTTGTTGCTGTTTTTAATAAATCATTGAGAACTGCAGTATTTTTGGTGATGTCAGTAGGATTTTTTAATGTATTTTTGTCGCTGTTATTTTCTGTAAGGCTCTTGGTCAATGATATTGCGCTTGTGTCAGTAGCTAAAGGATTTTTGACCGGAGAAGTAGAATTTGTTGTTGGTGTAGCTAGTGTTTTATTGGCGAGTTCGGTGATTGCCGCTTTCAATAGTTCGTTTAAGGTTGCTGCATTTTTAGCCGCATCTGTAGGTGTATTTGTTATTGGTGCTAATGCCGTTTGCGGTGTTGCGCTTGGAACTACTGCTTTAGTCGGTACCGACTGCTCGGAGGTTGGTAAATCCAGTAAGACTAATTTTTGCGGACTCTGCAATTGCACGGGAACACTTTGCCCTGCGACTAAAGGTCTATCGCTGTATGTTAGGAGTGGCCGATTATTAACCACCAAATTAATCCATTTTAATTCTGGTGATTGAATCAGGTTTTGTTGTTGCACTAAACGTGCGATTTCAATTTTGAGCGCTGGTGTTAGGTGATTAGTTGCTTGCTGCTTGATTTGTGCCAAAGCGGCCGCAGTTTGTTTGAGTAATTCTGCACGCTCTGGCGCGGTAACGGGTTCGGTAGAACTGATAGTGGCGATTACTGTTTTCCCCAAGACCAAATTCAACACACGGCTCAGCGCAATCAGCTGATCGGTATTTTTTTGTTCCAACCCTTTAATCAGGGTTTGGGGGATATTGGTAATGTCCATGCCTTTAACTACCGGTTTGCATTTCTTAATCGCAAGGGATTAATAACACGTGAAAGACCTAGGGGCTGCGGCTATAATCGCCCAGCAAAAAAGTGCGCCTTTTTGATGGTTAAGAAAGTACTTGGACTATCAAAAGGCTCTTTGATTATAGCGACCTCTGGGTGTAAATCCTGAGTTCTTCTGAAATTCAGTTTGGAATATCCCTTTGACAGCGGCACCTGTTCTTCTTGAATTGCGTAATTTGGCCTGTGAGCGTGACGAACGTTTTCTGTTCGCACAGCTTAATGCCAGCTTTTATGCAGGACAGGTCGTGCAGATTCTAGGCCCCAACGGTAGCGGCAAAACAACCTTATTGCGGATTTTGGCGGGTGTCTCTAAGGATTTTTATGGCGATCTGCTCTGGCAGTCGCAGTCTTTAAGAGATGTCGCGTGGGAATACGCTAACGATTTACTCTATCTTGGCCATTTACCCGGCATCAAAAAATCCCTCACCCCGCTAGAGAATCTGCGCTGGTATGCAGCGGTTCAAGGTGGCCTGGCTGATGCTGATTTGATCAAGGCGCTAACTCAAGTTCAATTGGCAGGCTATGAAGATACGCCTTGCTATAGGCTATCTGCCGGCCAGTTGCGCCGAGTGGCTTTAGCGCGTTTAGCTTTTAGTCGTGCCAAGGTTTGGGTTTTAGATGAGCCTTTTACTGCGCTGGATAAATCTGGTGTTGCCGAGCTTGAAGCCCGTTTGATTGCGCATGCTGCAGCTGGTGGATTGGTATTGGTCACATCCCACCAAGATATAAACGTACCTAATCTACAACTACTTAATCTGCTGGATTTCCCCGTTAATGCCCAATTGTTAAATAGCCGTGAGGTCGCCGCTTATGGTTAATTCCTCATCATCAGCTTCTTCACTATTTTGGGCAACCTTTAAGCGTGACCTGATTTTGGCCTTTCGTCACAAGGGCGATATGGTCAATCCGCTGGTGTTTTTCCTGATTGCTATCACCATGATTCCTTTGGCCTTGGGGCCAGAAAAGGCTGTTTTGATGCGCATCGCCCCCGGCATTATCTGGGTTATGGCACTTTTGGCAACTTTGCTGTCACTCGATAGTCTATTTCGCAGCGATTTTGACGATGGTTCTCTTGAACAACTATTGATCGCGCCTTATCCACTTACTTTAAGTGTTATGGCTAAAATTCTGGTGCATTGGTTGGCGACTGGATTGCCCTTAACCCTAATGGCGCCATTGCTGGGTGTGATGTTGTCGCTACCCACCAGTGCCTTTGCTGCCTTATGTTATTCTTTGCTGCTCGGTACGGCGGCCATGAGTTTAATTGGTGCGGTGGGGGCCGCCTTAACGGTAAGTTTGCGTAAGGGTGGGGTGTTAATTTCACTTATCGTCATGCCGCTTTATATCC
>CAUOQW010000425.1:0-3328 GCA_963506825.1 uncultured Cellvibrio sp. | reverse complement strand
GCCTGGCACAAGCCACTCACAACGACGCCCATCTACTTGGTTTAACTGCGTCAAAGGAACAACAAGTGTCACACCATCTTTAGGGCTTCCAGGTTCAAAGTGATAAGTCAGCGGAAACACCATACCGCGCCATTCCAATTCATTGGGGAATTGTGCGTGGGTAATATCCAGCGCGCCATGGCGCATAAGGGTTTCGCGGCTGATATGTAATACGTTGGGATTTTCTTGCTCGGCTTTTCTGCGCCAGTTTTCAAAGCCCGCCAAATTAATAATGTGCTCGGGAATTAGCTCATTATAAAACTCAAAAATAACCTGTTCGTCGGCAAGAATATCGCGGCGACGAGATTTAGCTTCAAGATCATCCAACTCTTTTAAAAGATTTTGCTGGTGCGCAAAGAAATCTTCTACTGCGCCCTTGCGCTGTAAATTTTTACGTTTGGGATGCTCCGCATATAGGCCCTCCACAAACGCCGCGCGAATAAATACTTCACGACATATCGCTGGGTCTATATGCGAATAGATAACCGATCTTTTCTCAATTAAGGTCAAACCATAGAGGCTAACCTTTTCATAGGCCATCACCTGCCCGGTATGGCTGTTGTAATGCGGCTCAAAATATTGGCGCTTTACCAAATGCTCCGCCGCCGCTAGCGCCCACTCAGGCTCAATTTTGGCGACCCTATGCGCAAAGAGTTTTGAGGTTTCAATTAACTCTGCCGCCATAATCCATTTCGGCGTTTTTTTAATTAAGGACGAACCGGGGAATATAGTGAACTTGCGGTTGCGCGCTCCAAGATATTCTTTCTCTTCGTGATTAAAGCCGAGATTGCCAAGCAAACCGCTCAATAGCGCTTTATGTACAGACTCATAATTAGCCGGTTCGCTATTGGCTTTAAAACCCAAGTCTTTAGCTGCTACGCACAATTGATGGTGAATATCTCGCCACTCGCGCAAGCGCAAATAATTTAAAAATTCTTTTTTGCACAACTTACGCAATTGATTTTGCGATAGCTCTTGGCGCTGGGTTTCAAAATAATCCCACAAGTTTACGAAACCGGCGAAATCTGAATGCTCTGCCCAAAAACGGCGATGACTTTGATCTGCTGCCTGCTGTTTTTCTGCTGGGCGGTCGCGTGGGTCTTGCACTGAAAGCGCGCTGGCGATAATTAATAATTCACGCACACAGGATTGCTCCTGCGCCGCCAACAACATACGCGCAAGGCGTGGGTCGAGCGGTAATTTACTGAGTTGTGCTCCCACTGGGGTGAGTTGGTTTTTACTATTAACCGCTTGCAACTCTTCCAATAATTTATAGCCATCGCTAATTAAGCGATGGTCGGGCGCATCAATAAAAGGAAATTTATGAATATCGCCCATTTTCAATTGCAGCATTTGCAAAATAACGGCGGCGAGATTGGTGCGCAAAATTTCGGCGTCGGTAAACGCAGGGCGATTATTAAAATCTTCCTCGCTAAACAGACGAATACAAATACCTTCAGCCACACGACCACAACGGCCTTTGCGCTGGTTGGCGCTAGCTTGGGATACAGGCTCAATTGGCAAGCGTTGCACTTTGGTGCGATAAGAATAGCGCGATATACGCGCAAAACCCGGATCAATTACATAGCGAATCCCAGGCACAGTAATAGAGGTTTCCGCAACGTTGGTAGCCAATACAATTCGCCGACCAGTATGTGGAGCAAACACACGCTGCTGCTCCGCCAAACTTAAACGCGCATAAAAAGGCACCACTTCCATATGCGCAAATTGGGCCTTGCGCAGCGTTTCTGCGGCTTCGCGAATTTCGCGCTCGCCACTCAGGAAAATTAAAATATCGCCACCGCGCGCACCACTGCCAGTTTTTTCATGCAATTCAATTTCATGCACGGCATCGACCATAGCGCTGTAAATATCTTGATCGGTATCCTCACCGTCTTCATCTTTACTTACAGATTCAAACAATGGGCGATACCACACATCCACCGGATAAGTGCGGCCTGAAACTTCAATAATGGGCGCATTATCAAAGTGCTCAGAGAATTTTTGTAAATCAATGGTGGCAGAGGTAATGATTAATTTTAAATCCGGCCTGCGAAGCAAAACTTGTTTTAAATAGCCAAGCAAGAAATCAATATTTAAACTGCGCTCGTGAGCTTCATCAATAATCAGCGTATCGTATTTATTTAAATAGGGATCGTTTTGGATTTCAGCGAGCAAAATACCGTCAGTCATCACTTTAATTAAAGTTTGCTCGCTGGACTGATCGCTAAAGCGAACTTGATAGCCCACTTTTTCACCGAGCTTGGTGTGCAACTCTTCGGCAATACGAGTGGCCACTGTATTCGCCGCAATACGGCGCGGTTGGGTGTGACCAATTAAACCACGCGTGCCTCGCCCAAGTGTTAAACAGATTTTGGGAATTTGCGTGGTTTTACCTGAGCCGGTTTCGCCTGCTAAAACAACAACTTGGTGATTGGCAATAATTTGTGCAATTTCTTCGCGCTTTTCACACACGGGTAAATCGGGGAATGAAATAGTGGTGGGAATGAGCTGCTTACGATTTTCGACTTTGGCTTGCGATGCCAACAATTGCTGCTGCCATTTTTCCAAAGTTTGCTCATAGGGCTTTTTAGCACGAGCCAGTTTTTCCAACTCTTGCAAACGACGCTGCAATCGGTAATGGTCTTGCGCCATTACATTCACAATAGATTGCTTATATTCTAGCCACACACTTGCCATGCCAATCACCCTAAAAAATCAGGGGTGCATAATATCATGAGCTAATGGCCTGCATTATTGCTTTCGGGGCTTCAACTTCAGGGTTGCGGTATTCTGATCAATCACAAAATCAAAGCGCCCCAAAATATCTACACCGAGCAAACCATCAAAACCCAGGGAGTTATCCATAGGCAATTGCGCAAGAATGTGTTGGTTGAATACCAAATTGCCAATACCTATTTGAGTGACAGTAAACAAAACGCTATCGCGCGTACCACTTGCTGTATTTAAGCGAATGGGTTTAGTCGCTTTAACCAAAGTAGGATATTTAGCAGTGTAGCTGGCGGATAATCCGCTTAAGGATGCACCTGTATCCAGTAATAAACGTGCGGGATATCCCTCTATTTGGGTATTAATAAGATACTGATTACCGTAACGCACTAAAGGAATCACCGCTTCTGTGGGATTATTTTCTGCATTGAGTTTTGTCAGTATGTCTTCTGCACGCTTTTGTACGAGCGGATCATTTACCGCCATAAGCGCATGATATTGCGCTTGGTATTCGTCCTTTAGCTCCATTAATAATGCCGCCATCACCAGATGCAACTCG
>CAUOQW010000424.1:0-3329 GCA_963506825.1 uncultured Cellvibrio sp. | reverse complement strand
ATTGTTGGAGTGGATGATCGCGATTTAGCGCTGACCTTCACTGCAGTTGATATCGCCATCGAACGCGATCAAATCCCAGAGCTAGAAGACGGTGAATACTACTGGAGTCAGCTAGAGGGCTTGGCGGTGTACACGCAATTTTCCGGCACGCGTCAGCGTTTAGGAATTGTGTCAAAACTGTTTGAAACAGGTGCTAACGATGTTTTGGTGGTGGTCGGCGATGCCGAATCTATCGACCAGAAAGAGCGTTTGGTGCCTTATGTTCCTGAGCAATTTGTACTCTCTGTGGATTTAGCTGCAGGTGAGATGCTGGTTGACTGGGATCCTGAGTTTTAAATAAAAGATTTTAAAAACATTGAGGGTGTGTGGTGGATAATCAACCACAAAGTGAGCCGCCGTTAAAAATAGCGGTAATCTCGATTTTCCCCGATATGTTTGGCGCTATCGCCAACTTTGGTATTACCAGCCGCGCGCTTAAGCAGGGTTTGGTGGAGTTGAAAACAATCACTCCACGAGATTTTGCCCATGATCGCCATTCAACGGTTGATGATCGCCCCTTCGGCGGTGGTCCCGGCATGGTGATGATGGTACAGCCTTTGCGCGATGCGATTGTAGAAGCCAAAGTTTGGGCAGGTAGCGAAGCCAAAGTGATTTACCTGTCGCCACAGGGTAGAACCCTGGATCAAGCAGGTGTTGTGCAGCTTTCGGGCTACAACAATATGATTTTGATTGCAGGGCGCTACGAGGGTATCGACGAACGCTTGCTGGATACGGTTATCGATGAAGAATGGTCCATCGGTGATTACGTGTTAAGCGGCGGCGAGTTGCCGGCGATGGTCTTGATAGATGCAGTAACGCGGTTAATTCCGGGGGCTTTAGGGCACGCACTATCGGCAGAGCAAGATTCGTTTACGGCGGGCCTGTTAGATTGCCCGCACTACACTCGGCCGGAAGAATTTGAAGGCATGAGGGTTCCAGAGGTTTTAATGTCTGGTAACCATGAGCACATTCGGCGCTGGCGCTTGAAACAAGCGTTAGGGCGAACATGGCTGAAAAGGCCAGATTTATTGCAAGCAATAAACTTAACCGAGGAACAGCAAAAGCTGTTGACGGATTATCGTCGGGACCTTGATAACGACACACTCTAGCTGTGAAGCTATAGACTCTTAGGAGAATATCAATGACTAACAAAATTATTCAGGCTCTTGAAGCTGAACAACTGAAAGCTAACGTGACTGAATTTTCACCAGGCGATACCGTTGTGGTTCAAGTACAAGTGAAAGAAGGCGACCGCGTTCGTTCACAAGCATTCGAAGGTGTTGTAATCGCTATTCGTAGCCGTGGTTTGAACTCTGCTTTCACCGTGCGTAAAATTTCTCACGGTGTAGGCGTTGAGCGTACTTTCCAAACTCACTCACGCCAAATCGAGAGCATTACTCTCAAGCGTCGTGGTGATGTACGTCAAGCTAAGCTTTACTACCTGCGCGACCTTACTGGTAAGGCTGCACGTATTAAAGAAAAATTGGTTTAATAACAAGTGGCTAAGTTTCTTAGCCATTTGTTTACCGCAAAAGCCAGAGCAGGAAACTGCTCTGGCTTTTTGTTTTCTGGTAGAGTCGAATTTTTTCTGGGATGCTTTTAGTGGAAATCAATAACCATCCAGTCCAACCGCTTTCAGTGCAGGAGGAAAGTATTATTGCCTTTTATCTCGATGCTATCTGGATGGAAAAAGGCCTAAGCAAAAATTCCCTAGACTCTTATCGCACCGATTTAACCTTGTTTGCCCATGGGTTGCAGGAGCACGGTAAAAATTTACTGGGAGTTGATCCTGGCACCTTGCAGAGTTATTTGGCACAACGACTCGATAAAAAATTAAGTAGCCGTTCGAGCGCGCGTTTTCTTTCCTGTGTTCGCGGATTTTATCGCCATCAGTTGCGCGAGGGTGTGATTCAAGAAAATCCCCTCGCATTAATAGAAAGCCCTAAATTACCGCGCTCTTTACCGAAATCTTTAACAGAATTAGATGTCGAAAACTTATTGGATGCTCCTGATTTAGATGACCCAATCGGCTTGCGCGACCGTACTATGTTAGAGGTGCTTTATGCCTGCGGTTTGCGGGTTACGGAGCTGGTCACCTTGACCATGCCGCAGATCAATCTGCGCCAAAATGTGATTCGGGTAATGGGTAAGGGCAGCAAAGAGCGACTGATCCCTATGGGTGAAGAGGCATCGACGTGGCTGGAAAGATATTTTCGCGAAGCGAGACCTTTCTTGCTGAATAATATGCCCAATGAAGTAGTATTCCCCAGTACTCGCGCCCAACTGATGACTCGACAAACTTTTTGGCATCGCATCAAGCATTGGGCTACAGTAGCAGGTATTGAAAAGCCGCTATCGCCGCATACGTTGAGACATGCGTTTGCGACCCATCTGTTAAATCACGGAGCCGATTTGCGCGTGGTGCAACTCTTGTTAGGGCACAGTGATTTATCGACCACACAAATTTATACCCATATCGCCCGTACGCGGATGAAAACACAACACGCTATGCATCACCCGCGGGGTTAATTAATTTTTTTTGTAATTTACTAAATGATGTTTCTGGAGTTTACGATGATAAAAAAACGCCTACCGACTTGGCTTGGCTTGCTCGCACTTTGCTGTGTGGGCGCAAGTTATGCGGCAGACACCGCTCCCTTACCTGCGGGCAGCTTGATTAAGCGCTTAACCCCTGAGGCAATGATTACTGCCAAGCTGGCGCAGGCATTTCCCCAGTATCCTATTACCTCTGTACGCCCGGCGCCTATTGAGGGGCTTTACATCGTACAAATTGGCGGTAGCGATGTGTTGGTGACCGCGGATGGCAGCAAATTTATTCAAGGTGAGATTTTCAATTTAACGCCAGGCGGTATTTCCAAGTGGGAAGACCCCGCGATGGTTGCTGAGCGCAAGAAGTTGCTCGCAACGGTGAATCCTAAAGATTCAATCAACTTTAAGGCTACAGGTGCAACCAAAGCTGTTGTCTATGTGTTCACCGATGTTGATTGCGGTTACTGCCGTAAGCTCAACAGTGAAATGGCTGAGTACAATAAGTTGGGAATTGAGATTCGCTATTTGGCATTTCCGCGTGCTGGTATTCCCAGCCCATCGGCTGATAAATTAATTACAGCTTGGTGCTCAAAGGATAAACAAGCGGTTCTGACCAAAGTGAAAGAGGGGCATGAAGTACCTAATATCACTTGTAACAACCCTGTCGCTGCTCAATTTGATCTAGGTGGTCGCATTGGCGTCAATGCAACTCCTGCGCTTTGGATGCCAAATGGCGAGAT
>CAUOQW010000423.1:0-3333 GCA_963506825.1 uncultured Cellvibrio sp. | reverse complement strand
TGGATAAGCGCTATACCCTGTTTGGCCAGCGCTTCATTATTAATCCAGGAACCACCCATACCAATAATGGCGGGATAAGGCGCTTTGCCTGTTTTGGGGAGAGTGATTTTTGCAGTGAAATTCAGGGTTTTGCCTTTATCGATCACCGTAACTAGCAAACTCTCACCCTGTAGCTCTGCCTTCACCTGCTCTGGCGCAGTGGGCTTGTCGCCCAACTGATAGGCCTGCGCCTGCGCACCTATTTCCGTGCGATGGCAAGCCCATTCTTTCTTGGTACTAATCACATCGCCGTTCGCTTTTTGAAAAGGGTTGGGGAGCTCAGCGATAACCGGTAATTGCGCAATATCCGCTAATTTAAGCTCTCCACAAGCTGCCACTTTTGGGTCATGAGTGGTTTGGGAGTTAGTCGTTTTACAAGCCACTAAGCTACTGCTCATCAAAACAAGCATTGTTAAAGAGAGAGGGAAACGCATAAGACCACCGCCGATTAGTTATTGAACTTATTATTTTTAAAATATAGTTATATTGACTATAACTCAATGGAATTCTAATAGTCGCCTTTAAAGAATTGTTAATCTTCAGCTCCCAAAAAGTAACCGGTTACACTATAACTTCTAAAACACCATAAAGAAGAAAAGGCCAAGAGCAATAAATCTCTTGGCCTTTTCTATTAATCTATATTTTTTAATAGTTTTTCTTAAAAACTTAAACGTCCAAGTTTGCTACTGCTAGAGCGTTAGTTTCAATAAATTCCCTACGCGGTTCAACTTGATCACCCATTAATGTGGTGAAAATTTGATCAGCCGCGATGGCATCTTGAATCGTCACACGCAGCATGCGGCGAGTTTCCGGGTTCATGGTGGTATCCCACAATTGCTCGGGGTTCATTTCACCCAGACCTTTATAACGCTGGATGTTGTAGCCCTTGCGCGATTCCTTCATCAGCCATTCCAAACCATCAGCGAAACTGGTTAGTGGTTGCTTACGCTCGCCGCGTTGAATATAGGCACCTTCCTCAATCAGGCTCTCAAGGTTTTGGCCAAGTGCAACGATAGAAGCATATTCGCCTGAACCAAAGAAATCTTGGTTGAAAGGGAAATAGTTAGAGATACCGTGAGCGATAATTTCTACTACAGGCAGGAACAAATGACGTTCAGTATCTTCACGCACAACGATGTTGTACTTCTGGCTGCCTGCACGTGCATCCAGAGCGAAGCGCGCCAACATTTGATCACACCATTGTTGGATATGGCCTTGATCCGCCAAATGCTCAGCGCGTAAAGCTGGCATGTAAATCAATTTTTCCAGCACAATCGCGGGATACAAACGCGATAGACGTTCGATAGTCGCCATTACCTTACGGTATTGTTGAACTAACTTCTCCAAAGCTTCGCCAGCAATACCGGGTGCACTGGCATTTACGTGGAGGCTCGCACCTTCCAGAGCCGCTTGGGTCAGGAACTCCGTCATAGCCGCTTCGTCTTTCAAGTATTGCTCTTGCTTGCCTTTGCTGATTTTGTACAGCGGTGGCTGGGCGATATAGATGTGGCCGCGTTCAACCAGCTCGCGCATTTGACGGAAGAAGAAGGTTAACAAGAGGGTGCGGATGTGCGATCCATCCACATCAGCGTCCGTCATGATAATGATGCTGTGGTAACGCAGCTTGTCAGGGTTGTAATCGTCTTTGCCGATACCGCAGCCGAGTGCAGTGATCAAGGTGCCGACTTCGGCGCTGGATAACATCTTATCGAAACGTGCTTTTTCTACGTTCAGGATTTTACCTTTCAGCGGCAGAATCGCTTGGGTCTTGCGAGCGCGGCCTTGTTTGGCCGATCCACCCGCCGAGTCCCCTTCCACGAGGTACACTTCAGACAATGCGGGGTCTTTCTCTTGGCAATCTGCTAACTTACCCGGCAGACCTGCGATATCCAGTGCGCCTTTACGGCGAGTCATTTCACGCGCTTTACGGGCCGCTTCACGAGCGCGGGCAGCATCAATCATCTTGCCCACAATCGCCTTGGCTTCACCCGGATTTTCCAGCAAATAGGTACCGAAATGTTCGCCCATTTCCTGTTCTACGGCGGCTTTCACCTCAGAAGATACCAGCTTGTCTTTGGTTTGCGATGAGAATTTTGGATCCGGTACTTTTACAGAGACAATCGCAGTCAGGCCTTCACGGGCATCATCACCGGTTGTGGCGACTTTAGCAGCCTTACCTAGACCTTCTTTGTCGATATAGTTGTTCAAACCACGGGTCAAAGCGGCGCGGAAACCGGCTAAGTGAGTGCCGCCATCGCGTTGGGGAATGTTGTTGGTATAACACAGCAGGTTTTCCTGATAGGAATCGTTCCACTGCAGTGCCACTTCCACGCCTATGCCATCGGGGCGAGTCAGTGAAACAAAGTGCACCATCTTGTTGATAGTAGATTTGTTTTTATTGAGATGATCTACGAATGCGCGCAAGCCGCCTTCGTATTGATAGATTTCTTCTTTGCCGCTGCGCTCGTCTTTCAAGACAATACGCACACCAGAGTTCAAAAATGACAGCTCGCGTAGGCGCTTAGCCAGCAACTCAAAGTGAAATTCGATATTGGTAAAGGTTTCTGCCGAAGGCTTAAAGTGGATTTCGGTACCTGTAGTCGCTGAATCACCCACGATTTTTAGGGGTTCATCGGGCACGCCATGGCGGTAGATTTGCTCATGGATCTTGCCCGCACGACGGATGGTCAGCTTCAAGAACTCCGATAGCGCGTTAACTACCGACACACCCACACCGTGCAAACCACCCGAAATTTTATAGGTGTTATCGTCAAACTTACCGCCAGCGTGGAGGATTGTCATGATAACTTCAGCCGCCGAGACGCCTTCTTCGTGCATATCGGTTGGGATACCACGACCATTATCGGCTACAGACACGGTTTCATCGGGGTGAATAACCACTTTAATCTCAGAACAATGGCCTGCTAGAGCTTCATCGATAGAATTATCGACCACTTCAAACACCATATGGTGCAGACCCGAGCCGTCATCAGTATCACCAATGTACATCCCTGGGCGCTTACGTACTGCATCCAAGCCCTTGAGGACCTGAATACTGGACGAGTCGTAAGTGTTCTCTTCTGACATAGCTATCTCCACTTTTTATTCGGTGTGTCCCCCAATGAAAGTCATAAGGGGCAATAAAAGATTCTCTTCTTAAACTCTGCTTTTAAGACTGGGCTTCTATTAGAAACCTGTCTTTTAGTAGATCACGGACTATGTTCAGTCACGCAACCTTGTTCCACGTGGAACAATTTTATCTCTGTTTCAGGTTTATTCTGCCACGACGACAGT
>CAUOQW010000422.1:0-3359 GCA_963506825.1 uncultured Cellvibrio sp. | reverse complement strand
AGCCGCGTACCCGTTATTAACGGTGGCGATGGCCCCAACGAACACCCCACCCAAGCGCTGTTAGATTTGTACACTATCCGCAAAGAAATGCGCTCCAAAGGGCGCGGTTTAGATGGCTTGCGCATCGCCATGATCGGCGATTTAAAACATGGTCGCACCGTGCACTCGCTGTGCAAATTGGTGAGTTTATTTAGTGATATTCAACTCACCCTTATATCACCCAAAGAATTGGCCATGCCGGAGTATATTGTTGAAGAGTTGCGCATAGCGGGTAATAAAGTCACCGTGACCGATGACTTGATGCACAGTATTTCCGAGATCGATATTGCTTATTCCACACGCATTCAAGAAGAGCGTTTTAGCAACAAAGAAGAAGCCGATTTATATCGTGGCCGCTACCGCTTGAATCAACGTATTTACACCGAACACTGCCAGCCCAACACCGTCATTATGCACCCGCTGCCACGCGATTCCCGCGAAGAAGCCAATGAGTTAGATAACGACCTCAACGCAAACCCCAATCTCGCTATTTTTCGCCAAGCGGATAACGGCGTGTTAGTGCGCATGGCATTGTTTGCGTTAGTGTTGAACGTAGCCGATCAAGTGGACAAATACGCGCGTGAAGTGAATTGGCATAGTTCGTTGCGTGGTTAGTTTTTACGAAAAATGACTAAGCGATCAATTGGCTATGCTGCGGTTATATTGTTGCAATGTAGCGATTTGTGTAGCAAGGATATTAGGAATTTTTTCTGCTAGGTTTTGTTCCATATGCATTTTTTCTAAGCAGCTTTTTAAATGGACTGCATCTTGTATTAAAGCCAAAGATTTATGAAATGCAGTAAATGCGTGCTCGCCGTAAGCGCCGAATACTTTTGCGAGTGCGGGTGTTGGAATATCTCCCCATGTGGCTACCATCATTGCCAAATCAATAATATCTCGGCTCATGGTGGATTTATCTAAACCCCTATCGGCATTGGCTAGAAGTTTTTCTGCAAACATATCTTCTTGCGAAAGTGTGGGAACACCAAAGGCTGGGTTTACTTGGCCATTAATAGTAATACGCGCTTCGCTCACTAACTCCACACGAATGGCAATGCCATCCATCTCTATCACGGTACGAATACCATAGCGGTCTGCGCGAACTTCACGTAGGTGTTTAACAGGGGTGTTTAATAAAGTATCTAACTCATGGGTTACTGTATTGCGCAACAATCTATAGCCTTGATTAGAGGCGCATAAAAAATCAATATCAAGCGATTCGCGGTATTCATTCAGCGAAAGAACAATGGCTGTTCCACCTGCAAAATAACATTCTGCTTCTTGTAGTAGGGCACAATTAAACGCCTGTAACACTTTAGCAATGCGTTGGTGGTGTGGGCGGTTAAACATGAAAAATCCCGTTGCCAAATTGTTTTACAAGGCGGTTAATCAGTTGTTGTTCTTTATCGGTTAAATGCGCTTGATCTACGTAATGCCAATTGCGCTCATAGAGTGCTAGCGCCTCATTTTCTTCAATAAGGTCGCCGTCTTGGCGGTTCCACGCAATCAGTTTAAGTTGTGGGTATTCGGCGATAGGAAGCTGCATCGGGAATTTCCATAGAATTTGCAGGTGTTTGAGCAAAAGCATAGTTCTTTTCCCAAGGGGTTACAACACGAGGTGTTTTTTATGAGCCAATTGCGATAAATAAGTGAATTTGTTGTGCTGCTAACCTATGATTGCTGCAGATAGGAACAAGCAAATCTCCCCTAGCCCCTCTTTGTTAAAAAGGGGGCGCGGCTAATCTAGATCGGAAACCATTCATGTTAATAATAATTTACGCCATGGGCACCGGCGGTGATGTTGACCCTATGGTGGGTGTTGGGTTGGAATTAAAGCGGCGTGGTCACGCGGTTACATTTTTATCCAACGATTATTTTAAGCCGAGGATTCTTGCGGCGGGTTTAGAGTTTGTATCGGTTGGTACTCTTCAGCAATATCATAAAGGCAACACTCCGGAAGCTTGGGAGCGTACAAATCGCACGGACAATTTTGAGCACTACCATGCCCCCGCATTTGAGCCAGCCTTTGAGTATGTAAAAAGCCTATCTGACCAAAAGATATTAGTATTGGCTTTGGGTGAAGAGAATGGTGCAAGGGTAGCGGCAGGAAAATTCAACCTTCCTTTTATTGATTTTATTCTGTCCCCTAATATTATTTTTTCAGCATTTAATCCTCCAGCGCCTACGAGTTGGGTAATTCCTTCTAGTATTCCCGGTTTTATTATGCGTTTTTTATTGCGGCGCAATCGCAAAGCAAAATTTAAACGATTTTGTAATGCGCCTCACACTGCAGCGTACCGCGCCGTACGAGAGCGTTTACAGTGCCCGCTAGCATTTCGAAGCAAATCTGAGCCGCTATTGAAGATTGGTTTTTTTCCAGAATGGTTTGGAATGCCTGCGAAAGATTGGCCAAAAAATATAAAGCTGGTGGGCTTTCCTTTGTTAAATCATGCAAGTAGCAGTAGCCGGCGTGAGTTGGATGCGTTAATTGAACAGCAGGGGGCA
The DNA here is from genome assembly GCA_963506825.1 of uncultured Cellvibrio sp. GTDB lineage: Bacteria > Pseudomonadota > Gammaproteobacteria > Pseudomonadales > Cellvibrionaceae > Cellvibrio. Next base: position 815 of record CAUOQW010000422.1, on the reverse strand, counting down.
CCCATTATCTTTACATCTGGCACAGGCGTAAAAGATGTTGAAGACTTGTTTAAAGAAGGGCGAAAAATTTGCGAGCAATTACACGTGCCGGGGCTGTTTGTGGGTGGAAACATTGGTGTTGAATTTCTGCAGGGTTCTAGTTTGTGCGCTCATATGGGCTATATAGATTTTGAATACGCGCTGCCAAAAGCCTTGGCCATTGTTCACCACGGTGGAATAGGTACAACCGCGCAGGCCATTAAAGCGGGTATTCCGCAATTGATTCGCCCGCTTAAATATGATCAACCGGATAATGCTGACCGTATTTATAAATTGGGTTTGGGCACCTATGTAATGCCAGAGAAATTTAAGGTGGAGCAGGTTGCGCCCATAATTGGCAATATGTTGCAGAAAGCCAAAAATTCTAAAGCGCTAAAACACTATGCGACGGATGTTAACAACAGCAGTGCGATTATAAATGCATGTGATTTGATTGAGCAGGTGGGTAAAAGCTTAGGGATGAAGTAGGAAATTGGGGTTCAGAGTGAGCTTCCCCCAATTTCCTATTGATTAAATGGGTTTACCCAGAAGATAAAGAGTGTCATTGCTTAAGTCTTGCTCATGAGGCCATTCGATGGCTCCAGAAACAACACGTACAGCCCTAAAATAACTTTTATCTTTCAATTCGGTAAATATGCCTTTTTCAAGATAAGGCGACACATCAAAGAGCTTGGCAGCTCCATTGGAGAAAAGGACTTTTAGTTGGTAATTGTCCAGCGGCTCAACGCTTTGAACTTCAGGGTTCATGGTTTGCTCCTTTTCTAACAAATTATCGT
>CAUOQW010000421.1:0-3363 GCA_963506825.1 uncultured Cellvibrio sp. | reverse complement strand
TTACCTACAAAACGAATGACAATAAAATTGCGAGCGCTTTGGTAAATTTTAAGCATCCAATCGCGACTGTGCCGAGTTTGGCGATTCATTTGGATCGCGATGTTAACAACAGTCGCAGTATTAATCCGCAAAAAGATATAGTGCCTTTGTTGTTACAATTGGATGCAGCACAAACTCTCGCACCTAATTTTAAATCGCTATTATTGGCACAGTTAAAGAATGAGTATCCACAAATAGATGCGGTACAAGTTTTGGATTTTGAAATCAGCTTGTACGATACTCAAGCGCCAGCATCGGTTGGTTTGCAGCAAGATTTTATTGCCAGTGCAAGGCTGGATAATTTGCTCAGTTGCTTTGTGGGCTTACAAGCTATTTTAAATGCAGATGAAAATGTATCCAGTTTATTGATTTGCACTGATCATGAAGAAGTGGGGAGTACGTCTTGTTGTGGCGCTAAAGGTCCTATGTTGCAACAATTTTTGGAGCGTTTAATTCCAGACGCTGAAACCCGAATTCGTGTGATTGAGCGCTCGCTGATGATCTCCGCGGATAATGCACACGGAGTGCATCCTAACTTTATGGATCGTCACGATGAAAATCATGGTCCTTTATTGAATCGCGGCCCTGTCGTTAAAATTAATGCGAACCAGCGCTACGCGACTACCAGTGAAACCGGTGGATTTTTTAATTGGCTGTGTGAGCAGAATCAAGTGCCAGTGCAAGTATTTGTCGCTCGCACAGATATGGGTTGCGGCAGTACAATAGGGCCTATAGTGGCGTCAGAAGTCGGTGTAAAAACCATTGATGTTGGTGTACCTACTTTTGCCATGCATTCTATCCGCGAGTTGGCGGGAGTGGCAGATGCTCACTATCTTTATCGAATCGCTACGGCGTTTTATCAGTATCCCCAAGATTTAAGTTTTGCTTAAGGGCTTTTGCCCGTAGGGAGTGTGACTCAGCGCTAAGACTTGGCAAGTCATCGCCGTTTTTAGCGCTAGCTGTTTATAATTTGCGATAATTCAGTCGTATTATCTGAGGCAGCCTATGACACTTACACATGAACTCCTCGCGCGTTTTTCTCCTTTCAACACATTGGCTTACGAATACTTATCCAAGGTTATTGAAAAGGCCAGCCTAAAGGAATACGGCAAAGGCGCTATCATTTTTAAACGTGGCCGCGATCTTGCGGAATCACTTTATTTAGTCAGCGGCAATGTGGATCTTATAGATTCACAATTTGCGGTAACGTCTATTTCCAGTGAAGACGAATCTCACAAAGTGCCGCTTAACAGTGCGTCGCCCACAAAAGTTTCTGCTGTCGCAAAATCCCCTGTGGTTATTTTGTCGGTAGAGAGCGATTTTTCAGATTTGGTATTGGCATGGAGCGAGAGTGGCAGTGAAGCAGCTGACGATGCCGCCAGCAATCAAGATGAGCAGCCGGAATTTGATACTGCAGAAGAAGGCGACTGGATGTCGAGTTTATTGCAATCGCCTTTCTTTAATAAAATTCCTCCCGGCAATATCCGTCAGTTATTCATGCGTTTTAAATCGCAAAAAGTTGTTGCTGATGAAGAGGTGATTAAAGAAGGCGAACGCGGTGAATTCTTTTATGTGTTAGAAGCAGGTAGTGCTAGGGTCCAAGACAAACAGGGGAATTTATTGGCAGCACTGCGGCCTGGTGATTATTTTGGCGAAGAAGCTTTGGTGGGCGACACTACGCGCAATGCCACTATAAAAATGCTCACCGCAGGTAAGCTCATGTGCTTGGAAAAAAGTGATTTCCTCACCTTATTGCAAGAGCCTGTGCGTCGTTTTATTTCGTTTGATGAACTTTCTAAAAATCAAGAATCTGAAAATCGTTACCAGCTTATTGATGTACGTTTACCGCTTGAGCGGCGTTTCCAGTCAGTTCCAAATAGCCGCAATATCCCACTCAGTCAACTGCGTAAAAATCTACCGAGTTTGGATCAATCGCAAATTTATGTGGTGACGGATGATGCGGGGCGTCGTGCTGATGTTGCCGCGCAACTTTTAAACCAAGCGGGTTATGAAACCTTTATTCTACAAGAGGCGAGTTTGCATCAAGCGGCTAATAAATAGCCGCTTTCTGCTTGTTGTGTCTGCGTTTTTTAACATCTTCCACGCGCTAATCTTAAGTGCTTGCCTGTATAATGCCGCTTCATTTGTCCCTATTTACATTAAATAGCCCTATTCAGATATAAGAAGCATAACCATGAGCAAGCAGCGCGTTCTTACCGGTATTACTACGACCGGAACTCCTCATTTAGGTAATTATGTGGGCGCTATTCGCCCAGCGATAGCGGCCAGCGAACGCGCTGATGTGCAGTCTTTTTATTTTCTTGCTGATTTTCATGCGCTGATCAAATGCCATGATCCGGTACTAGTGCATCAATCTACCCGTGAAATTGCGGCGACATGGTTGGCGCTGGGTTTGGATACGGATAACGCCATTTTTTATCGCCAATCCGATGTGCCAGAAATTCCAGAGTTGTGTTGGATGCTCACCTGCATGGCCGCTAAAGGTTTAATGAATCGCGCTCATGCTTATAAAGCCTCGGTAGATGCGAATGTAGCGGCGGGTGATGATGCCGATTTTGGTATTACCATGGGTTTGTACTCTTACCCCATTTTAATGGCGGCGGATATTTTGATGTTTAATGCCAATAAGGTTCCTGTTGGCAAAGACCAAATTCAACATATTGAAATGGCACGTGATATTGCTGCGCGCTTCAATCACCACTATGGCGAACATTTTGTATTGCCAGAGGCTTTAGTAGATGACAATGTTGCTGTCTTGCAGGGTTTAGATGGCCGCAAGATGAGTAAAAGTTATGGCAATACCATTCCGTTGTTTTTACCCGAAAAACAATTGAAAAAATCCATCAATAAAATTGTGACCAACTTGTTAGAACCTGGTCAGCCAAAAGATGCAGCTACTTCAACGGTATTCCAAATTTGGCAGGCATTTGCAACGCCGCAACAAACCGCCGATATGCGCCAAGCTTTTGCTGACGGCATTGCTTGGGGTGAAGCGAAAAAACAATTGTTTGAATTGATTAATAATCAGGTGGGTGAGGCGCGTGAGAAGTATGAAGCGCTTTTAGCTAACCCTGCTCATATTGAAGAAGTCTTGCAGATGGGCGCTGAAAAAGCGCGTGCGCACAGTAAGCCTCTATTAGAGAAAGTGCGTGCTGCGGTGGGTATTAAAAAAATTCAGTAAGCTACTTTTTATAAGGATCATTTGTCTTAAGGAGAAATTTTTTTAAGCGGTAGTTGTTTCAGAAGTAATGGCTTCACAGCTATTACTTTTTTCTTTTGTTCAATCTTCCCTTCGGTTTAAAT
>CAUOQW010000420.1:0-3373 GCA_963506825.1 uncultured Cellvibrio sp. | reverse complement strand
TTGTCCGGCCTCAAGTTGAGCGCCGTAAACAGCAAGATGATCGCCGTCAACAACGCAAAGATGCACTGCTGGAAACCCGCGCAGGTCGCGATAGACGCAAGAGTAAGCCTTCCATCAGCGTTTCAATTTAAGCGCGCTAGTCTACCTTCTGCACCTATGCAGCTGCTCCTGCGAAAATATTTCGCTGTCATCGCGAAAATTAAACTCTAGGGATGCCTGTAACCCAATCTTCACCGCAACTGATTTAAACGCTGGTGTTTTACTGCGTGGATCATGGGCGGTGCCAATTAATACATTCGCCTCTGGGTAATAAACCATCACATTGCCGCGCGGTAAATTAAACGCAAATACTTTTACCTGTTTCATTTCACCATAGGCGGATGCAATATTCACCGCATCGCCAGCATTAATTTTCAATTCTGCGATATCATCCGCATTCATCAGTACTGACCAGCGCGTATCTGTCCCGCGATAGGAATCGCTCTCTTCATAAATAATTGAATTAAATTGCCCCTCGCTGCGAATACTCGCAAGTAAAAAAGGATATTCATTATTGGTCACGGGTGCTGGCGTAGGACCAACTAAAAATTTTGCTTTACCCGATTCGGTTTTAAAGTCGGGTTGATCGAGCAAACGATTTTGAATAGTAAATTCTTGTTTGGTTTGCGCAATATCTTTTAATTCAGCCATGCCCGGAATCGTAGCTGCTATAGCAGCGCGGATATTATTGTGTTGTTTAAATTGTGCAAAATCGAGCGGGCAGTTTGGCAATAATTTTTGTGCAAGGTCGCAGAGGATTTGAACTTCTGGGCGCACATTGGCTAAACGTGTGATGCCACCATCGCTTAAGCGCACATAATTAAACATGGATTCCTGTGTGGTGGGCTGCCATTCTTCGTCGCGTGCGCTTACTGGCAGAATTAATGCTTCACTGGTTTCCATGCCGGTCACGTGGCCGCGATTCAAAGTGGTGGTTAAAAAAGCTTTAAAACCAATGCTGTCGAGTGCTTGCTGCGCCCACTCGCTATTGGGTGTTGCTGAAAATAAATTGCCGCCCATTAATAGTGCGGCATCTATTTTTTTATCAAAGGCTGCTTGCAAGCAGGCGAGGGTATCCATGCCTTTTTCACGCGGCAAACTCACGCCAAAGACTTTTTCAATCTGTAAAAATACATCTTCTGCTAATACGGGTTTTACACCCACAGTGCCTATACCTTGCACGTTGCTATGACCGCGCAGTGGCAATAAACCTGCGGCGGGCTTGCCAATCATGCCGCGCAATAACGCGAGGTTGGCAATGGCCTCTACGTTTTCTACACCGTGTAAATGATGGGTAATCCCCATGCCCCATGCAAACACAGCATTGTTAGCTTTAGAGTAAGCCATTGCGATATTACGAATATCGGTTTCGCTTACAGCTGTTGTTGCAACAATTTCTTGCCATGAAGTGTTATGAATATCCTGTGCGAACTTATCAAAGCCTTCAGTGTGCTGGGCAATATAATCTTCAGCAATCGCATTACTTTCTAATAAGGCTTTGGCGATACCTTTTAACAATAATAAATCGCTACCAATTTTTGGCTGAATATAATCTGATGCAATCCAGGTTCCACCACTCAACATAGACTTAGCGCTTTTAGGTACAGCAAAACGCACCAGCCCCGGTTCTTTCGCAGGATTAATCACAATCACTTGCCCGCTGCGTTCGCGGCAATTTTTTAATTGATGCACAAAGCGTGGGTGGTTAGATGATGGGTTTGCACCTATCACAAAAATACAATCACTCTTGCCAAGTTCTTCTAGTGAAATAGTCGCAGTACCAGAGCCGATCGAATTCTGTAAACCAACGCCTGTTGCTTGGTGGCAGTAATAAGAGCAGTTATTCACATTGTTGGTGCCGTACAAGCGCGCTAAAAGCTGCAACACAAAACCGGCTTCGTTAGATGAGCGACCAGAGGTATAGAGAAAACTGCGGTCTGGCGTGGTCGCAGCAAAACGCGCTGCCATTAAATCAATCGCCGCGTTCCATTCTATAGGCTCGTATTTATTGCTCTCGGCAGATTTATAAAGCGGCGTATTTAATCGGCCTAAATGTTCTAACTCATAGGCAGAGAGCTGTGCAAAATCTTCAAGGGTGTGCGAAAAAATTTCACGGGGAATCGGCGCCTGAATATCGGTAGATTGCGCTTGAATACTTTTATTGCAGACCGAGGGGAATTCATCCATCTCATTGGTCATGCCGCCGCGCTGGCCGCCCATTCCTAAGCCGCAAGCTTTGCAAGTATTATGACTATTGAGTGCTTTGGCTGAATTCAGGAGGCCAATGCGCGCAACGGTTTTGAGTGTGTAGAGAACTTTTTTGGGGCCGCCGCCGACAATATTAATAACGTCTGCTGGTGTAGATTCTGAGTTAGACATAAATAGGCTTCAATCGATTGAACTATAGCGCGAGCCTAGGTGTAATCTTGGTAACTTGCAATAGGTCAAATAACTGACTTGATGCTTTTGTAAGGGCTGAATTACGGTAGAATTACTTTCATCTTTCTAATCTTAAAACTATAACTTATGGCTCATATCCTCATAGTTGAAGACGAACCCTCCATAGCCGATACCCTCTTGTTTGTACTGCAAGGAGAAGGGTTTAGCGTTACCTGGAAAACCTTGGCGGGCGATGCGCTTAAACTTCTGCAAACTATGCCAATAGATTTGGTGATTATGGATGTAGGCCTGCCAGATATCACCGGCTTTGAAGCCTGCAAACAGTTACGCAAATTTTCTAATGTACCGGTAATTTTTCTAACTGCGCGTGGCGATGAGCTTGATCGTGTGGTGGGTTTGGAAATTGGTGCAGATGATTATGTGGTTAAACCTTTTAGCCCCCGTGAAGTGGCTGCGCGTGTAAAAGCGATTTTAAAACGCGTTATACCTGCTTCCGCTTTCCCCCAGAGTGAACCACAGCCAGAAGCAAAATCAGAGTTTCATATTGATCAAGAGCGCTTACAAATTTTTTATCGTGGCCAGCTTTTACAATTAACTCGTGTGGAATTCAAGTTATTGCAAACATTGGTTGAACAGCCGCAGCGAGTATTTAGCCGCGATCAATTATTAACCGCGATGGGTGCCACTGCCGAAGCGGGTTACGACCGCAGTATAGACACTCATATCAAAACCCTGCGTGCAAAATTGCGATTGATAGCCGCTGATGCAGAACCTATTCAAACACAGCGCGGTTTTGGTTATTCATACCAGCCGGAGAATGTCTAATGTCTCTCAGCGTTAGAATTTTTCTGGTTTACTTTATTTTCGTTTCGCTCAGCGGATACTTTATTTTAAATACGGTATTGGAAGAAATTAAACCGGGAGTACGGCAATC
>CAUOQW010000419.1:0-3375 GCA_963506825.1 uncultured Cellvibrio sp. | reverse complement strand
TTTGTATCGCGCCGATTCATCGCGCAATAGAACTACCGGCGGTGCAGGTTTAGGCTTGTCGATTTGCAAAAATATTGTCGCCGCTCACGAAGGTACAATTACCACCAGCAACAGCGCATTGGGCGGGCTAGCGGTCACTATCAGCCTTCCATGCAAAGAGGATAACCTATGAATATATTGATTGTTGAAGATGAAATTGATTTGGGCACAGTAGTGCGCGATTACCTGAGCAGCAATGATTTTAATTGCACCTTGGTGCACGATGCCGATAGCGGCCTTGAAAAAATTCAAAGTGAAACATGGGATTTAATTGTGCTGGACGTAATGTTACCAAGTAAATCTGGCAACATTAATGGCCTAGGCCTCTGCCAAGAAGTTCGCAACAATACCAATACCCCAGTGATTATTATGTCTGCGCGCGTGGAAGAACCCGACCGTTTGTTAGGTTTTGAATTAGGTGCCGACGATTATATTTGCAAACCCTTTAGTCCGCGCGAATTGGTGGCGCGCGTTAAAGCAATTATGAAACGCGTTAATCCCGAGCAGCCCTCGCAAGATTTCCAACTGATTAAAGAATCGCTCACCGCAATTTATGGCGAAAATAAAGTTGAATTAACCTTGATTGAATATCGCATTTTAAAAACACTCTCCGCACGCCCCAACACCATAGTGTCGCGCGATGAATTAATGAAAAATGCCTACAGCGATCACCGCATTGTAAGCGATAGAACCATGGACTCGCACATCACAAAATTGCGAAAAAAATTATTGCCGCTGACTGATAAAGAAATTATTCACTCGGTCTATGGCGCAGGTTATAAGTTTCAATTTAACGACAAATAGTCTCTCTAATAGGCGATAAAAAACTTAAAACTGCTTTTTACCGCCTCTTCGGCTCTGCAAAAATCAACTTTCACAGTCTTTGCACATTTACCAAAAAACTTATTTTTTTCTCTGTCGTCATAGCTAAGCAAGCATCCATCACAGATAATTTCTTACTAAAGGTTCTACTATGACGCAAACAAATAATTCTGCCGAGCAAGGCATTGATGTTACCCGCCGCAAAACCTTGGGTACTCTCGGTGCTTTTAGTGTGTTAGGCGCAACGGGTTTAATCGGTTGTGGCGGTGGAGGTTCAAGCGGTTCCAGTGTCAGCAATACATCGAGTGCAGCGTCTAGTAGCAGCTCCGTGGCGAGCAGTTCAGCGGCCAGTAGCTCATCAAGCGCAGCTTCCGGCAGTTGTAGTGTTATACCCACTGAAACCATTGGGCCTTACCCACTCTCAACGTTGCTGAATAGCTCTAGCGTATTGCGCGAAGTCATCAACGAAGACAAAACCGGCGTACCACTCACCGTAAAATTAAAACTGTTAAATGTTAATAACGCATGCACACCAGTTTCTGGTTATGTTTATATTTGGCACTGCGATAAAGACGGAAATTATTCTGGCTACGCTACAGAAACTAGCAAAACCTATTGTCGGGGTGTGCAATATACGGATAGCAATGGTGTGGCAAGTTTCACCACTATTTACCCCGGTTGGTACGCAGGGCGCATTACGCATATTCATTTTCAAGTTTTTTTAACAGCTTATTCCAGCACAGCAAAATCCACGGCTATTTCGCAAATGGCATTTCCCGCCAGTGTGACGACTGCGGTTTATAACTCATCGCTTTATAGCGGCAAAGGACAAAACACCTCTGTCACCAGCTTTGCAGCGGATAATGTATTTAGTGATGGTGTGACTTATCAATTAGCCACTGTGACAGGTAACGTAACTGATGGTTAAGTGGCAAGTTTGGAAGTGGGGATTGCAGTTTAAATTAAAAGCCCCTTACCCCAGCCCTCTGGGATAGGGTGAGGGGCTCTTTTAGTTAAGTTCTAAACTGCTTCAACAATTCATCAATTCGTCCCACTTGAGTTTCTAAATGCTGGCGCGAGGTTTGCGCCAGTTCGCCCGCATCTTGATTGGTGCGCGCCTGCTTTAAGATAACCGAAACACTGTTATTAATATGCCCCATGGCTTTCTTTTCATCTTCTGATGCGTTGGCAATATCTGCATTCATGGTTTTAATTTGATCGACTACGCTGACAATTTCTGCGAAGGCATCTGACGTTTTGCCAATGCGTTCTTTGATCATTAGGGCTTGTTTTTGCGCGCTATTCATAACCTCCACGGCTTTAGCTGAACCGCTAGATAAATTCGTAATAATCGTCTCAATGGATTTAGTGGATTCCTGTGTACGCGATGCAAGGCTACGCACCTCGTCAGCAACCACTGCAAAACCGCGCCCAGTTTCACCTGCACGTGCCGCTTCAATGGCTGCATTAAGCGCAAGTAAATTGGTTTGTTCGGCAATGCTGCGAATCACCTCCAACATAGCACTAATATTGTGGCTGTCAGTCACCAAACTTGAAATGACTTGCGAAGCCTTATCCACTTCATTGGCAACTTGATCAACGCCCTGCTGCGCTAAAACCACAATATGGTTGCCCGTACTGGTACTCACAACGGCCTGCTCAGAAGCCTGATTAGCGCGCCCTGCCGCGTCACCCACTTGAAACAGCGAATCAGAAATTTTTTGCACAGCATCCGCAACTTGGGTAATTTCTTGCAACTGCGCGTTAGCAACCTGCGCTGTTGTTGCAATGGATTGAGTGATTTGTGTGCTCGCCGCCATAAGCGAATGATTACTGTGCTGTACCTGCCCAATAAGCGCCTGCAACTTTTGCACAAACGCATTAAAGGCATGAGCTAAGCGTCCCATTTCAGTTTCAGCATTAGCATCGGGCAAGCGTACGGTTAAATCGCCAGAACCCAAACTTAAATCTGCCAACTTGGCCGTGACCACCGCAATAGGTTTGAGAATTAATTTTTTAGCCATTATAAATACGCTAACAGCTACCAACACCGAAACCAATAACCCTAACAGCAATTTGGTTTTTGCGCCCACCACCATAGCTTCAATTTTGCTGGCTTCGCCTTCCACTTTACTATCAGCGGTTTCTTCTAAACTGGTAATAAACGCTAATAACTCCGTGACCGTTTGATTAAATTGTTTAATGTCGCTCTCAGATGCTTCACCACTTTGCAAGGCAGTAAATATTTTTTCGCGAATTTGCTTAAAGTTTTCTAGCCGCTGATTGAGTTCATTGACTTGCTTCGGCTCAACCAAATCTTGCGATTTCATTCGCCCTAGTGCCTCCTCAGCACCTTCTATAGCTTCACTCATTTCCGTGCGAGCACTGGCGATATCGATTTGTTTCTGCTGCAAACGATTGATAACAATAATTTGTTTTTCAAGTTCAATCTGGCCCTCCATAGCACCATCCGCCGTATTCCATGCAGGGCCAGTAATATAGGTCAGCATATTC
>CAUOQW010000418.1:0-3378 GCA_963506825.1 uncultured Cellvibrio sp. | reverse complement strand
TAGATATTACACTCAGCTACAAACCCTCGCGCAAGCATGTGGTTAGTTTTTTAGCGGCTTACTTTAAGCCTGAGCTTGATTCCGCATCAGGAAAAAACGTGTGCCGTTTTTATCTCGACTACGCCTATAATTTTTAATTACTTTTTTTGAGTTCTCCTCGTTCCCAAGCGAATGCATATCGGCGCCCAAGCTGGAGCTTGGGCGCGAGAACGTCCTTACTCATTAATAATAAAGATGCATTTGCACAAACAGATTGGTGTAATTGCCATTGACCTTCTGTGGGATATCTTTGCCATCGCGCAGGCCACCACGAATTTGCATATTGGCGAAGGGGGTGTATTCCATTAATAGCGAATGGCGCACACGTTCGTTCTCATCAATATTGGTTTCGGGGTCGAGATATTCAGTGGTGACTTTTATATTGAGACCCTTAGTAATTTCACGGTTAACCTCTACAAAGCTAATACGCTGCTCCTCATATTTGCCGGCTATATGACTAATGGATTTGTCTTGTATATGATCCACCTCCGCTAAAAAAGTAAAGCCGAGCCAATTAAAGCCGCCAAAAATATTGGCTTGGTAGCGCGCGCCCAGTTCGGCATCATTGAACACACCGCTGGCACCTGCACGCCAATTATTGCCCAAATATTCAACCCGCGTTAAGTACGACATGCTTTTATCATTATTGGTTAAACCGCTAGAACCATTACTAATTGCAGCGCTGACAAAAGTGCGATCTTTTTGCCAATCCCATTCAACACCATTGTCGCTGTTGTCAAAATTAAAACCGGTGGCTTGGCGAATAAAAGCGGTGTCGTCTTCCAACCGTATACCGTAGGGCAACATTAGTTTTCCCACTTTTAAGGAACTACTTGTGCTGAGTTTGGTGAGAATAAAGGCTTCGCGATTAATGGCTCCACCGGGGGCGAGTTGTTCATCAATATAAAGCGCAAAGCGAGAATCTTTAGGTTGTAAAATAAAATACAGCTGGCCAGATTGTGTTTCAAAGGTGCGGGTGTCTTCGCCTTTTTTAATATCGGTTTGGGTGTAGTTAGCGCGGAAGTTGGCGCCTATGCGCAAGCTTTCGGTGATATTACCGCTATCAAATTGCGTGAGGCTGCCTGCTCGTTGTGGTAATACATTGGTGCCATAGTAGGCGCCATAACTATTACGCGCACCGCCACCGACAGGATTCACATGGCAGCCACTGCACAACATATTATTTTTAACGGCGAGATAGGGTTCGGCATTTGTGGGTAGGGCAAAACCCAACAATAAAAAAATGGTAGACGCAAATAAAGTTTTAAGCTTATAGATGATGTTCATAGCGGTACTCGCCTCCGTCGTTATAGTCGCCATTATCTGTTATAGCTTGTTGTTCTGTATCCAATATGGGCGTTTCATGGGGAGATTTCAGAATAATGGTAATGGCGGTTGCGTTTGGAATTGTGTGCGGCACAACAATTTCCAGGCTTTGGTCAAGCACGAGTAGATTGAATTTATTAATAGCGACCGGTGTGTCTGTATCGGCAGTTGTATAAAACAGGCTGATATTTTTTTCAGTTACCGAATCGGTTTCCAGTGCGCGGCTAAAATGCAAACTTGCAGAAAGTTCACCCGCTGTTTTTTCAGATTTTATGTTGCTCACTTTAGTAAAGCTTGTGCCTGTTCCTGTGCGCGGTGCACCATTGGCAATCCAATCGCGTACGGTATTAATTTGTGCTTGGCTTAAGTAAGGGCCACCCAGCGGCATGCGCCCCCCGACAATTCCAGATGCACCTTCTAATTTGCGAATGATATAACTCGCATCAGGATTACCGGGATTAACACGCATTAATTCCGGCGCTTCATCTGCTGCGCGGCTCACTAAAAATGCGTAACTATTTTCTTCTGAATCTAAACGCAAACCGCGCGGTGCATTGCTCCCCGTATGGCAGTTAGTACAAATTGCACCAAAAATATTTTGTTGTAAGCTGGCGAGTGTTACACCATTACTTTGCGTAGGTGGTTCGCTGTCTTTAATCGGCAGCCCCTGATTATCTAAATTTTTTCCGCTACCCGCACCGCAGGCGCTAAGGCCTAGTGCTAATACAGAAATAAGAATTTTTTTTACCATGTGATTTTCTCCAAAATACATGTCTCCACTGCTTTTATAAAAAGCCGCAGAGCAATTAAGCTCTGCGGTATTTTTTAAAGTTATGGTCGCGCAATAGTCCAATCGGTGTATTCACCGCTGACATCGCCTGCCGCGCCATCGCCTACATAAAAATAAAGTGGCAGACCTTTGTAGGCCCATTGTTTTTCGCCGGAGTCGCGCGCAATGATGCTGAAGTCGCCAAAAGCTTGCGCACTGCTGCTGGCATAAAGTGCGGGCCACGCGGCGAGGCAGCCGGCATTGCAAGTAGATTTGCCGGAGTTAGGCGTATCTTTATCGAAGGTGTAGAGCGTGAAGTTGGTGTGCAAAGTATCGGGGTTGCCCGCTGCATTAATTAAGCTGCCGTGCGCAATAAAGATTTTGCCTTTGGTGGTGTGATTGCTCACCGCAACTGGCGCACCGCGCGCAACAATCCATTTACCTGCAACGCCTTCACCTTTGGTGTCACTCGCTGCGGTATCGCCCGCAAAAAAGTACAGCGGCATGCCATTGAGTGCCCATTGTTTTTCACCACTGGTGCGCGTTACTAATGAGTAGGGTGCTTGTGCAACTACACCTTCATGCGCAATTAATGCAGGCCAATTAGTTAAACACGTGCCGCTGCAATTGCTGGTGCCTGAGGTGTCGTTATCAAAGGTGTAGAGCGTAAAACCGTGACGAGCAATACTTGTGGTTGTTTCAACATTGTTCACAGGCGTTGCACTTTTTACGAGGCCAGTCGCAACAAAAAATGAACCCAGTGTTGTATCTTTTTTTGCCACAAAAGGTTGTGGCCGCGCTAAATGCCATTTGGGTATAGCTTTGCCGGTGGTTTGGCCTGCTTGAGCATCGCCAACATAGTAATAAAGCGGCATGCCCTGATAAGCCCATTGCTTGGCGTTAGGATTGGTGCCCATGCCGCGATCAATAATGGAGTAGGGCGGCTCGGCTTTATCATTTGCATCCGCTAAGAGTGGCGGCCATGCCGTTAAGCAAGCGCCATTACAATTGGATGCTCCGCTTGTGTCGTCATCAAAGGTGTACAGACTAAAACCATCGCGATCTTTTCGCTCGGCGGTAAATGCAGTGTTGCCTGAGTTGGGCATACCGACAAGAACATTTCCTGACGATACAAGGTAATTGCCATCCAGCGCGTTCACACTGGTTTTATTGAGCTGCACAGGTTCAGTTACGGCGACATGCCAAATATTACCCACGCCTTCGCCCGTGATGTCGCCAGCTTT
>CAUOQW010000417.1:0-3379 GCA_963506825.1 uncultured Cellvibrio sp. | reverse complement strand
TTTCTTGTTGGATAACGGCTTGCTCATTGGTCTTTTGCCCATTAAGTGGGGGTAAAACAAAGGTAAAGTGATAGGTCGTGCCTTGTGCAAAGCCTTCAATCTTTATGGGCTCTGGTGTTTTGCTGCATGCGGTTAACACTAAAATACTTAGGCTGAGCGCGGTGGCGAATGGTAATAATTGGCGCATTATTTAATCCAGATAGGGCGTATGTGTTTTAATCTTGGGCGCATTATATCGTTCTACTTGCTGTTTTGGGGGGTGAGACTATGCATCCATAGTGAAAGCGGGACTTGGTATAGAATCTGCGTAGAAAAAATAGCGGGGGGATGACTCTTTCCTATGAAAATACTGCCTGCATGAAAACGATTTTTACTGAGCTTAAAACCTGTTGAAGAAGATTAAGTGTTTATGCCACATCGCTCGCATTTATTTTCGCTTCGTTTGTTTCATGCTTTACGTGAAGCCTGCTTTACTGAGACCTATACCCGCGAACGGTTAATGCGCGATCTGTTGGCGGGCGTTACGGTTGGTGTTATTGCTATTCCTCTCGCAATGGCGCTAGCAATCGCGAGTGGTGTGCCGCCGCAATACGGTTTGTACACGGCAATTATTGCGGGCTTTTTAATTCCACTCACGGGCGGTTCGCGCTACAACATCTCGGGGCCAACGGCTGCATTTGTGGTGGTGTTATTTCCCATCGCACAAAAATATGGTTTTGGTGGCTTATTGGTTGCGAGTTGTTTAGCGGGCGTTATTCTCGTGATTATGGCGTTTATGCGGTTGGGACGCTTGATTGAATATATCCCTGAATCTGTCACGCTGGGCTTTACCGGTGGTATTGCGGTGGTATTAATTACGCTACAAATAAAAGATTTTTTTGGTTTGCACATCGCTCATCTGCCAGAACATTTTGTCGATAAAAGTATTGTGTTCTTAAGTTATTTACCTCAAACCCATTTACCCAGTTTTGCCATTGCAGTGCTTACTTTTTTGGTGATGTTGTTGTGGCCACGTTTTAAAACGCGAGCACCACCGCATCTGCCTGCGATTATTATTGGCACACTTGCAGCTATTACTTTTGCGCAGCAGGGCTGGGTTGTAGACACTATTGGTTCGCGCTTTCATTATTTATTAGATGATGGCACTCAAGGGCAAGGTATTCCTCCTATGCTGCCTGAATTTGAGTGGCTGTGGTTGCGTGGAGGGGCAGACGGTATGCCGCTGGTGTGGAGTTGGCGGCTTGCGCAGGCGTTGTTAACAGCCGCATTTGCGATTGCCATGTTGGGTGCGATTGAATCGCTCTTGTGTGCGGTTATTTTAGATAATGTTTCTGGCAAGCATCACAGCGCTAACAGTGAATTATTAGGTCAGGGCCTCGGCAATATTGTCGCGCCATTTTTTGGTGGCATAAGTGCAACTGCCGCCATTGCACGTTCCAGCGCGAGTTTTAAAGCAGGCGCCGAATCACCGGTTGCCGCTATGGTGCATGCGGTGGTTGTGCTCTTGGGTTTAATTGCCTTGGCGCCCTTAATGGCTTATGTGCCTATGGCGGTAATGGCTGCGCTTTTGGTGATGGTTGCATGGGGCATGAGTGAAGCGCACAAAGCGGTGCATTTATTTAAAACCGCACCGCGTAGCGATGTGTTGGTATTGCTGACCTGTTTCTCGCTTACCGTGGTGTTCGATATGGTTATCGCCATTACTGTAGGTATTGTTCTAGCGGCTTTATTATTTGTAAAAGAAATTGCGGCGACTACACAAGTGGTAGAAGTTCAACATAAAGACTCACCGCCCAGTTGGCGCATTTTTAAAATTAATGGCCCGCTTTTTTTTGCAGCGGCAGATAGAATTTTTGGCGAGCTGTCACTGAAGGTGGGTACTGAAGAACATCTGATTTTGCAGATGGATAGCGTGACGATGATTGATGCCGGCGGTTTGGCTTCCCTGCGTAAGTTGATGGCGCAATGCGAAAAAAATAACACTCACATTGCGCTCACCAATATTCAACGCCAGCCGCTTAAAAATTTATTGCGCGCGAAATTAAAGCCAGAGGAAACACCGCTAGAGTTCTATGCTTCTTTGGATGAAGCGCTATCTGAAGCATGGGGGCATACACGCGGTGTGTAGGTTGGTGGTGAGGAACGAACCCCAACATGACCATCTCACACAATTAGCCAAAAGCCTGATTGGATATTAAATTGGCTTTTGGTTGGCGCGGCAAGATGGGCGTGTTGGGGTTCGCAAGCTCACCGCCAACCTACGGTAAGTGTTTTTAAACCGGATCTGTCTCGCCACCAAATGCTGCAAGCAACGCAACAATAAAGTTTTTCAACTCGCCGCTCATAATCGCAAAATCTGCATCAAACTGTTCGGCTTTGCTTTCTGGGTTGCGTTCGTTGGCTTTTTCGCTGATCACATCGTCAAACTTTAAACGTTTTACCGCGAGCTGATCATCCAATACGCAGTGAATAGATTCTTTCCAAGTCACGGCGAGTTTGCTCACAAACATACCGCTATTGATATGGCTGAGAATTTCGTTTGCGGTTAAGTCCTGTTTTTTGCATTTAATTACGCGCGCATCTTTACCGGCTTGCAGCTCACATTCTTCGCCTAACTCAAACTCATTCGCCAATTTTCCGGTTTGTACCCAATGGGTCATTACTTGGGTGGGAATATTTTTGGCGCTAATGGGAATGCAGCGCAAGCTGCCTAGTGCTTCGCGCAATTTGCTGAGTAAATCTTCGGCGCGTTTAGCGGATGAGGAGTTCACTATAATCAGTTTTTCTTGCGGGGCTATATAGGCGAAATCCAACGACGACTTTGCAAAGGCTTTGGGCAAGAGTGAAAAAATAATTTCATCTTTCATGCTTTGCTTTTCTTTGCGGCCCACGCTGCGCGATTCGGCTTCACTAATCGCTAAGGCTTTTTCTTCCAGCTGCTCATTGATAACCGATGACGGCAGAATCTTTTCCTGCTTTTTAGCGCAAATCATAATGTAGCCGTTGGTCACGTGAATAAATTCACTGCCGTGGCGGCCAAGCGGCTCAATAAAACCGTAACGCATAGGGTCAAGGCTGCCGCAGGGGTTAAAGCAAAAAGCTTCAAGCGCGGTGTTTAGGTCTTCAGGTGTGTGTGTCCAATCTTCGGTAAGGCGATACAAGCGTAGGTTTTTAAACCACATGGGGAAATTCCAGAGAGAGTTAACGCGAAAATATTTTAATTTTTAAGAGGAAAGCTTGGATTGTTTTTGAGAGGTGTTTCGCCTGCCGCGGGCGTCACTTTCTTTGCTTCGCCAAAGAAAGTAACCAAAGAAAGGCGACCCAGTTCGTTCGTGTTTCCTGCGCTTCTCAGATAATTTCAAGCCGCTCTGACACGACG